>JAKAZH010000029.1 GCA_021815935.1 Actinomycetes bacterium | reverse complement strand
ATTTCTCGTACGCCGCATCGAAGTCTCTGATGATGAGGGTCCGCACTTTCTGGGCCTGGCCGTAGTAGGCGTCGTAGTAGCCGGCGGACAGAGCGTAGGTGCCGAGCATGATGCGCCTCTTGACCTCGTCGCCGAATCCCCGTGACCGGCTCTCGGTGTACATCTCGGTGATGTCCGAGGCGCCAGGAGCCCGTAGGCCGTAGCGGACACCGTCGTAGCGGGCGAGATTCGACGACGCCTCGGCCGGGGCGATCAAGTAGTACGCGGAAAGGCCGTAGGTCACGGCCGGAACGTTCACCGGGGCGACCGAGGCTCCGGAGCTTTCGAGTGCCTCGGCGGCTTGGAGAAGTCTCGCTCGCACGTCAGACGCGAGACCTTCCGCCTCGGACATCTCGGAGATGATCCCGACCCTGAGGCCCTCGACGCCGCGCCCGAGTCGTGACGCCGAAGGCGACGAGACTGAGGTCAGGCACGTGGAGTCGAAGGCGTCGGGACCGGAAATGGCGTCGAGGATCAGTGCGCCGTCCGCAACGTTCATGGCGAAGGGCCCGATCTGGTCGAGTGAGCTGGCGAACGCAATTAGGCCGTAGCGCGATACGAGGCCGTAGGTAGGCTTGGCCCCGACCACACCGCATAGCGCGGCGGGCTGGCGGATCGACCCTCCGGTGTCCGAGCCGAGCGCCGCCGCGGCGAACCCGGCGGCTACCGCTGCCGCACTCCCACCCGACGACCCGCCGGGAACCCGAGTCGGGTCGTGGGGGTTGTGGGTAGGCCCGAATGCGGAGTTCTCAGTCGACGATCCCATAGCGAACTCGTCGAGGTTGGTCTTTCCCACCACTACCGCCCCTGCTGCGCCCAGTCGCTCGACAACCGTCGCATCGTAGGGAGGTCGCCAGCCGTCGAGGATCCTCGACGAGCAGGTGGTCGGCGTGCCACGGGTGCAGAGATTGTCCTTGAGCGCTATCGGCACCCCTGCAAGCGGCCCCGGGTCGCGTCCTGAAGCGACGAGGTCGTCCACCGTCGAAGCACGCCGGCGTGCCTCCTCGGCGAGGACGACGTTGAACGCATGGATAGAGTCCTCGTGAACGGCTACCCGCTCCAGGTGCGCTTCGAGGACGTCGCTCGCCGAAAAGGTCCCGGAGCGGACAGCTGCTGCGATTGACGCGACGCTGAAAGGGTCGCTCACTGCGCCGCCCCGAGGATTCGCGGCACCCGGAATCGGTGGTCTTCGACTTCTGGGGCCGCTGCGAGGACCTCGGCCCTGTCAAGGCTCGGGCGCACCTCGTCGTCGCGTAGCACGTTGACCAGCGGGAGGGGGTGTGCGGTGGGATCCACGCCGGCCGTATCCAGGGATTCAACGTCTCGCGCGTGGTCGAGCACGGCGGCCAGCTGAAGGGTGAACCGTCCGAGTTCCTCGGCGCTCAGGCGGAGCCTGGCAAGGCGGGCCACGTGCGCCACGTCGTCGGTTGTTATGGTCCGGGGCATCCCCACATGCTAGGAGAACGCATCGACCCGGCCGATACGCGGATTCGCGATAGGTTCGCGCCAGAAGTTGGCGACGCTTTTGCCCTGCGCCTTGCCGACACGCCGATCCAGGAGATACCCGCCATGACCCGATTCCCGTTCTTGAGCGACGAGTGGCTGGAGCAGACACGTCTCATACGCGAAGAGTTCAAGGACCGCGCTCCAGCAGTGACCGTCAGCGTCAGGATGAACCAGATAATCAACGACGTACCTTTCGGCGACGGGATCGTACGCGCCCACCTCGATACTTCTTCTGGAACTTTGGACATTGAGACAGGCCACGTGGATTCTCCTGACGTGACGGTGACGATGCCCTACGACGTGGCGAAGGCCCTGCTCGTCGACGGGGACCCGGGCGTAGCAATGAATGCGTTCATGGGCGGCAGGATCAAGGTGGATGGAGATATCACCAAGCTTCTCGGTCTACAGGTTCCGGCGGCGAGCGCGGCCAGTGGGCCCGACGCTGCTTTGGTGATGGAACGGATCAAGGCGATAACCGAGTAAGCCACCGGGAGTCGTGGCGATACTCGTAGACCTCGAAGCAGTCACGGTCCGCCGGTCGGATCGCACCCTGTTCGACGGCCTGAGCTTGACCGTGTCGGACGGCGACCGGGTGGGCATCGTGGGAATCAACGGGGCCGGAAAATCCACCCTGCTGCGCATCGTCGCAGGGCAGGAGAACCCAGACGATGGGACGGTCCGGCGAGGGTCGGCGGCGTCCGTCGGATACCTCGAGCAAGTGCCCCGGCTTCCACCCGGGACGGTCGGGGAAGCCGCAGGGGACGGCTGGGAGGCTCGGGCCGTCCTCGATCGCCTTGGAATGGGGCCCTTCGCCGAAGTGGACTGTGACGTTCTCTCGGGCGGGCAACGCAAGCGGGTCGCCCTTGCCGCCATCCTCGCCCGCTCCCCGGACCTTCTCATCGTCGACGAGCCCACGAACCACCTTGACATCGCGACGGTTGTGTGGCTGCAGGACCGCCTCGTCGAATGGCGCGGCGCGATCGTGATCGTCAGCCACGATCGCCATCTGCTCGACAAGGTGTGCACCAGGATGGTCGAACTCGACCGCGGTCATATCTATACCCACGACGGCAGCTACAGCGCTTATCTCGAGTCCCGGGCAGCACGAGAGGAGCGCGCTGCGAGCGCCGAGGCAACCAGACGCAATCTCGCGAGGCGGGAGTTGGAGTGGCTCCGTCGGGGTGCCCCGGCCCGCAGCCGCAAGCCGCAGGCCCGAATCGACGCGGCCGTCGAGCTCATCTCGAGCCGACCTGAAGCCGCGGCACGCTCCTCCAAGCTTGGTTTGGCCTTGGGCACGCCGCGTTTGGGAACCAAGGTGGCCGCCTGTGAGAACGTGAGCTTCAGTTACGCAGCGAAAGCCCCCGCCGTCCTTCTCGACGTGACTTTCTCGATCGGGCCTGGTGAGCGCCTCGGGGTGGTCGGAGCGAACGGCACGGGCAAAACGACCCTGTTGGAGTTGTTAGCGGGGCTGCGGACACCGTCGCATGGCCGCATCGAGGTCGGATCGACAGTCGCAGTCGGCTATTACAGCCAGACCGGTGCCGACCTGGATCCAAAGGCGCGCGTCCGCGACCTGGTGGCGGGGGACTTCCGTGCGCCTGGAAGCCCGGAGGACAATCTGCTCATGGAGAGCTTCTGGTTCACCGGGGAGCTTCCCTTCGCGCCGGTCGGCACGCTCTCAGGCGGCGAGAGGCGTCGGCTGCAACTTCTCGTGGTTCTCGCGGCGAAGCCGAACGTGCTGCTGCTCGACGAACCGACGAACGACTTGGACCTCGATACGCTTCGCATTCTGGAGGATTTCCTCGACGACTGGCCCGGCGCCCTGGTCGCCGTCAGCCACGACCGAGCCTTCCTAGAGCGCAGCACTGACCGCATCGTCGCACTCGACTCAGCTGGCACCCTCGAAGAAGTCCCGGGAGGCTTATCAGCATGGCTGTCGTATGTTGGCAAGCCTCAACGCAGTCTCCGGCCAGAAGTTCCGGCGCGCAGCGATACCGCCTCTGGCGGCGAAGCGCAACGAGGTGCTCGAACAGCGAACGCTCAATCGACTACGAAGCCCGTCGGTAGAGAGTTGAGGGACCTGGAACGACAACTTGCCCGGGCGATACGGGAGAGGGACCTACTGGCCGACAAGCTGTTAGGACTCGTCGACCACCGTCAGATCGCCGACTTGTCGGGCAAGCTCGCCGACGCTTCAGCAGAGGTGGACCAGTTGGAGAACTCCTGGCTCGAGCTCGCAGAATCAGCCGAATAGTCGAAGTATTCGGACAAAGGTAACCGCTCGCCACGCACGCCGCATCCCTACTCACGCAGGGCGACGGTGCCGCCTACCTTCTCCTGACGTCGACTACGGTTCGAGCGTGACAAATCCGCCTGCAACTGAAGGCGCAGAGACGCAACCAAGGCCGGCAACGGGAGCCTCCCGGGCTGCCATCGAGCATCACTACGACGTCGGTAGAGACTTCTACAGCCTCTGGCTCGACTCCGACATGGTCTACTCCTGCGCCTTGTGGCCCGATGGGGGCAACCCGGATGAGGACCTCGAGAACGCGCAGCGAGCGAAGATGGCGTGGCACGCGGATTCCGCTCACTGCGAGTCGGGCTCCCGGGTGCTAGACGTGGGCTGCGGGTGGGGGGCTTTTGCGCGCTACCTGGTCGGCGATCGCAAGGTCGCGCACGTCACCGGTTTAACGCTCAGCTCCGACCAGGCCGCTTCCGCATTCGGTGTAGAGGCTGACGACGCTGACCCTGTTTTCGACATTCGCCTCGAGGACTGGCGGGATCACAAGCCTGACGCCCCCTACGACGCTGTCGTGTCGATCGGCGCCTTCGAGCACTTCGCCCGCAACGACCTGCTTCAGCAGGAGCGTCGAGCTGTCTACCGGGACTTCTTCGACGCTACAGCCGAGTGGACCAGGCCCGGCGCATGGATGTCGCTCCAATCGATCGCATACGAAGACGTCGACCCCGACCAGGTCCAGACGATGCCGTTCCTCACGGAGGAAATCTTCCCGGAGTCGGGGCTGCCGAAACTTAGCGACATAATCGCGTCAGCAGAACCGAGTTGGCGCATCATGGCTCTGCGATCAGACCCTGACCACTATGCTCATACGCTTAGACTCTGGCAACGGCGTTTGGAGGCCAACTCCGTAGCCGCTACCGATATCGTCGGGAGGTCCACCTACCGGCGCTACGTCCGATACCTCAGACTTTGCCGGGCACTTTTCGATGAAAGGGTCTGCAC
Organism: Actinomycetes bacterium; assembly: GCA_021815935.1. The sequence goes on along the minus strand of JAKAZH010000029.1, from coordinate 8,731 downwards.
CTTGTACCGAATCAGCCTGCAGCGCCGTCCGCGACCCGGAAGCGATACTCCTCGGATAGCCGAGGGACAGCCGTGACTGAGGCGTCCGTCACCTCGGATGGACAGGCCTCTACGAGTCGGATCACCCGTGAGGTCTTGGACGAGGCGGCCGCGGTCCTCCTCGAAGCGCACCTCGCTCGAAGCAAAGAGTGGTTCCCGCACCAGCTCGTACCTTGGGAGCTCGGTCGTCGCTTCACCGACGACGACGACGGACGGGTACCCGAAGTCACCCTCGAAGACGGCGTCGCTAGCGCCCTGTGGGTCAATCTGCTCACCGAGGACAATCTCCCCCACTATTTTCAGGCGATCACAGCGGCCTTCGGCGCGGATTCGGCACTCGGAGACTGGAATCGGCGCTGGGCGGCGGAGGAGCAGCGCCACTCGACGGTGATCAGGGATTGGATCTGTCTCACGCGTTGCCTGGATCTGGTGGGCCTCGAGCGGGCGAGGATGCGACAGGTGTCAGTCGGATTCGCATCAGAAGCGCGATCGGTGAGCCTGATCGACGGCGTCGTCTACTTGGCGCTCCAGGAGCTCGCGACCCGGGTCTCGCATCGCAACACCGGACGGCTCCTGGCAGATCCGACCGGGGTCGCAATCATGAACCGCGTAGCGAGCGATGAGAATCTTCACTACCTGTTCTACCGGGACCTTGCATCCGCTGCGCTCGCGGTCAATCCCTCCGAGGTGATCCAGGCTATCGACCGCCAGGTCTGCTCCTTCGAGATGCCAGGAGCTGGCATCGAAGGCTTCGCGGGGCATGCTGCGTCAATCGCTTCGGCCGGGATCTACGACTTCGCCGTCCACTTCGAGCAGATCCTGGTTCCTCTGGTACTTCGCAGCTGGGCGGTCGAATCACTCGGCGATCTCGATGCCGACGGTGAGGCCGCACGCTCTCACGTGCTCGCCCGGATCGCCCGCACAGGCAGAGTCGCGGAACGCCTGCAGGCGGCGCAGCAGGGCGAGCAGGCGCAGCAGGACCAGAGCGCGGCATCTACCCGCGCTGGCCGGCTCCTAGTCAGCTGAGCGAGCTACCAGGTCGGCGAGAACGCGTCGCAACTCCACCGTTGTTCGATCTGCTCGGGTGTGTATCTCAGCCGGACGGTACGTGGTTCCGGGCGGGTTGCTCGCCGTCGCGAGTGGCAGCACAAGCGTCGCCATAGATTCCTGTACGAGGAGGTCTTCCTTCAGCACCTCGAGCTCGAAGGCTACGGCCTGGCGCATCCTCTCCTCGTCGCCCGCTAGATCATTGCGCCAAATTGTCGAAAATATCCGGCAGTACTCGTCGGTTTCCGGGCACACGAAGAAACCGATCGTGTTGGTGCCCCCGGCTTCGACGTAGTCGATGCGCAGAGACAGATGGAATGGCGCGACATAACGGTAAAGCAGACGCCGGGTCTGATTTAGTGGACGTTCGCCTCTCGCGACCGCAGGATCCTCCCTGTTCGCAAACGTGTGCTCGTAGTACGCGCTGAAAGCGAAGTCGCCCGCCGAGTTGTCAACCGCGGACGCATCACCTGGGGAGGTGCCGCCAGGGCTGCGCCGGACATCAAAACTTCCGACCACTCGTTCCTCGCCTGCCCCGAAGGTTCCGGCGTGCACGAACGGGAAGTGAGCGGTGTCCAAGAAGTTGTCGGCGAGGAGACCGGCACAGCTCCTGGCGCGCAGCACCGGGAGATCGCCCGCCATAAAAGTGGTGTCGGATGCCTCTGGCAGTTCGGGAAGGGTGACGCCCGGCAGCGGCTCGTCTAGGCACACGAAGACGAGGCCGAATCGCTCCTCGACTCCTCCCACCTGGCGGAGACGTGCTCGGGACGGGATTGCGGTATCGCCCGCAAGGGCGGGGATCTGCGTGCATTCGCCTGACGGTGCGTACAGCCAGCCGTGGTAAGCGCATCGCAGGCCTCCCGCTTCGACGCTCGCCTTGTGCATTGGATAACCCCGGTGCGGACAGCGATCGTAGAAGACGCGCGCCCGGTCACCCGAGCGGAACACGACGAGGTTCTCACCGAGCAGGAGCACTCCTGTGGGAGACTCCGAGATATCGCAGCAACGTGCCACAGGATGCCAGCAACGCCGCAACGCCTTGTGGGTGTTGTTGAGATCCCTTGACGGCAGCGAGCCTATCGACGCCTTGACTGTATCCATCGTTGCCTAGCGTCGCGGTTCGCGCTGATCCGGGCAAGTTGGGGGGACCGCTACGGCTCTGCTCCGGATGCGCCAAGCCTAGGCGGGAGGTTCTCCGGGTCGACCGTAAAGATAACCTTGCATCAGGTCGACGCCAAGCGATCCAAGGACGTCCGCCTGCTCTGGAGTCTCAACGCCTTCGGCAACGACGAGCAGCCCGAGGGAGTGAGCCAAGGACACGATCCCCGACACCAGAGTGCAGTCGGACTCCGCATCGTGTATCGCGGACACAAACGAGCGATCGATTTTGAGCACATCGAACGGAAGCTGATCGAGATACGACAGCGATGAGTAGCCAGTACCGAAGTCGTCAATCGAAAGGCCGATGCCGAGCTCTTTGATCTGGGAGAGGACAGCGGAAGCGAGCTGAATGTTCTGGATAAGAGACGATTCGGTCACCTCGACGAAGAGGACCCCGGGCGGCAACCCGGTCTCGGCGAGCACTTCTCGAACAGTTGAAAGCAGGTTCTGGTCGCCGATCTGGCGAGGCGACAAGTTGACTGACACCGTGGCGTCACAGCCGGCGGCGTGCCACTGGGCCGCCTGCGCGGCCGCTTTGCGCAACACCCAGGCGCCAAGCTCGACGATCAACCCGGCCTCCTCCGCAGCGGGAATGAATACTCCCGGCGGGACGTCCCCCCGGGCAGGATGCTCCCAGCGTAGAAGCGCCTCGTAGGACGTAACCTCCGCCTTTTGGTTGACGATAGGTTGGTAGGCGACTCGGAACTTCTCTTGCTTCAAGGCCGCGCAGATGTCTTCTCTCAGTTCGAGTCGCTCCCGCGCCTTCTCTCTCAGAGCCGTGTCGAAGATCTCGACGCGGTTTCCTCCGACCTGCTTTGCAGCGTACATCGCCAAATCGGCGCAAACGAGTCCATCCACGACCAGCCGGTCTGCCTCGACGACCGCCACACCCGCTGACGCCGTGAGGTTTAGGGTATGGCCCGACGAGCTCGGGTCCGTCAAGGTCATCGGGTAGGAAAGCCTCTCGAGGATCTTCTCGGCGATCGTCGCTGCCGACACGATGTCGTCGACACCCGGGCAGACCACTACGAACTCGTCCCCGGCCAGACGCCCCACCTCGAATCCTCTTGCGGAGGCAGCTCTCGACAGGCGTTTGGCGACGACTGATAGAACCTCGTCACCGGCGGTATGACCTAGCGAGTCGTTTACGTACTTGAACGAGTCCAAATCGATAAAGATCACCCCTATCGAGTCGGAGCGGTTCCGGGAGAAGCGTTTCAACAATTGCTCCACACCCGATCGGTTGGGAAGGCCGGTAAGCGAGTCGTGGGTTGCAGCATGCGCGAGACGCTCCCGGGCGTTCTTCGTCTCGGTCACGTCCGTGATGGAACAGACCGTTGCGTAACACCCGTTGTGGTCCACTGATGCCAGAACCCTCGAGTTGACCGAGATCCACACGATTCCGTCTGCGGTTGAGACACCACAAACCACGTTCGTGCAGGGTTCCCCGGTTCGAACCGTTTGGAGCGATGGCCACTCGGCCGGAAGAAGCTTTCCCCCTTTCTCGTCGACGATATCCCACTTCAGGCTGGCCCCGTTAGCCCCGATGATCGGTCCGTCGATGTGTAAAATGCGTTCAGCGGCCGCATTTGCGAACTCCACGGTTCCGTCAGAGGCGAAGACAATCACGCCTTCGTCGAGGGCCTCGACTACCGCAGTGTGCCTGTCTTCAAGCTTCTTGTGGGCGGCTTCGCTCGCTTTGCGGTCAGTTACGTCCGTGATCACGACAATGCATCCCGCCGGCACATCTGCTTCGTCGCGCACGAGTGTCACCGAGATGTGGGCCGGGAACCGCTCACCGCTCGATCGAACCAGGACGGCCTCGCGAGCAAACGATCCTCGTTGCAACAGCTGACGCCAAGCAGACGACGCGATATCGTCGGATCCCTTGAAGACCTCTTTAAAAAGCCGACCCTCAACTTCCTCGGGAGCCGTGCCGAATATCCGTTGCGCTCCCCGGGACCACGACGTGATCGTCAGATTCCTAAAGCGTGTTCCATCTGTGACGATCACTGCCTCGGAAATGGCATCTACCAAGGCAGCCTGTGACCTGAGCTTACGTTCGGCTTCCTTGCGCTCTGTAATGACTCTCGCTACGGCCTGAAATGCGGGGCGGCCGCCCCACGTAGTTGCTATGGAAGTGGCCTCGATGTCGAACTCGCTGCCGTCGAAGGCTACGGCGGTCTCCTCGGCAAACTCTGCCGCTCCCGCTCCTGAGCCGATGGAGCGCAAACGCTCTGCGAGGGTCTTCTGCGATTTCGGCGTTAGGAAGTCGAGGATCGGCATTCCGACTAGGCAGTTGCTGGACGGGCATTTCGCGTAGCGATTCGCCGCCGGGTTTGCATACACAATCGTGCCGTCCTGATGGACGAGAATAATGTCTGGGCTGACCTCGGCGAGGGCGCGGTACGACTCGGCGATGTCGACGGCACCTTCTCCGACGTGTTCGGTGGTGTCGAACACTGCGATGAGCGTCCGGCCACGGGAGGTCGCCACCCACGCTCCCCGCGCAACTGCCGATGTATCAAGGCCGGAAGTGCCGCTCAGGCGGATCGGTAGCTCGAAAGTCGAGCCGACCTCCACCGGAGCTCGCAGCGAATGCGCCAGAGCCGATCTGCCAGGCTCGTCAACAGAACCTAGGACCGCGTCCAGGGTTCCGAGAGCTCCCGCGTCGACCCGCAACAGCCGCTCGAGGTTCGAGCTGACAGCTACTGAATCCCACGATTCATGACGAAACACAACGAAAGTGGCCATGCCAAGCTGGTCCAACAAGGCCACTACCATCTCTGGGTCGGCGGACTCCGCGAGGTGCCCGGACGCCGGAGACACCTTACCTCGATCGTGGATGTCCGCCCGGGAGGCCACCTCCGGGGGCGCCGTCGTCCTTCGCTGTGCCGTCGCCTGCTGCGCAGGCGACGAGATAACGGTCCCGCCAGGACCGAAGGTCTCGTCTACCACCTTCAATTGTTCGCCACCTCTCAACACTTCCCGCACGCAGAGGTCCTCCTACGCGCAAGCTATCGGCATAACGGAACGATAACTTTCACGTGAGTTCGCGTTTTTCCCCGGGTCAGCTGCTGGTCAGCTGCCAAGAGATTCCGATGGCGCCGGGCCCCTGACTTCGGGAGACCGCCTTGCGTACTTCTAGGTACGCCTAGGGCCGGAAATCCGCAGGGGCGTATATCACGGCTGAGTTGAATCCTCCCATGCCGATGGCCGATTTGAGTACAACGCCGTCTCGGCGTGGTTCTGGTCCACGAGCCAACTGGGAGTAGGCGTTCGCGACGGGCACAACCGAGGGCATCGTCCCCCGCTCCAATCCAAGCAGAGCCAACACTCCCTCAACTCCCGCCGAAGCGCCTTGACAGTGACCGGTGAGAGGTTTCGTCGCCAGGAAAGTTACGTCAGAGTCGAGGACCTTTTCCGCCACGCCGATCTCCGCCGAGTCGTTCTGCGCCGTCCCCGTGCCGTGTGAGTACAGGTAACTAACGTCGCGGCGCCCAACGCCGGCCGATGACAGTGCCCCCTCGAAAGCATTGACGAGCTCGGTCAGGTCCGGGTTGAGGGAGATGGGATGATACGGGTCCTGTACGATCGACCCCCCTAGGAAATGCCCGTATGATTTGTCGGAACGAGATGACATGATGAGCGTGGCGGCAGCCTCGCCGACCACAAAGCCCTTCGAGCCTTCCTGGAACGGCCTCGACATGTCGAGGGGATCACCTTTGACGGCGAGAGCTCCCATTTTGAAGAATTGATCGGCGTCCTCTGGTAGGGCCGAGAAGTCGCACGCAGCTACGATCACATCTGTGGCGAATCCGCTGACAAGCCACTGCCAAGCGACGACCAAGGCGACGTTGGTCGCGGCGCATGCCGCCTGGATGTTCATCACTGGACCACCCGAGAAGCCGAGGTCCCGCAGCAGCATCGCCGGTGCCGTCGACGGGATCAGACCCAGGTAATCCCGGTTGCGCAGGCGCCCATGATGCTCTCCGAGATAACTCCGTCGGTACTCCACGTCTCCAACTGACCCGGCGCCAATCATACCTACTCGAGCTCCGGGAACCCACCCGCGGGTGCGTGCGTCGGCGACGGCCTCGCGGGTTGCGGCAAACAATGCGCGACCGTAGCGCGACGGGTGGTCTCGGAGCGACCCCTCAGGACCTTCAGGCGCCGGGCGCGCTGCTAGATACTCACGACCGTCGACTGACACCATCCTGACCGCGGACCTACCCGACAGGACACCGTCCCAAAGCGACTCCTTACCCCAGCCGTATCCGCTGACCGCGCCTAACCCGCAGATACCGGTGCGGAGGTTGGGGTTCGATAGAGCGGACATTGCGACCCTCCCTTTAGTTGTTCCCCGACTCGCCCGGGGCAAAAACCTGCCTCGATCTTAACCACACAGCGGGATCAGCTTCGACGGCGACCCCTCGAGCGGCGAGTGCCGAGGGCGGCGACGCTCATCCTGTGACGAGGGTCACCGAGCTTCCGTAGAGGACTTCGCTGCCGGCGGCGGGCAAAGTCGAAGTGACCGAGTTGATAGGGTTCCCGTTGGTACCAGCGACACCGAGCCCGTCTGCGGAGAGGGCCTGCACCGCCGCACCGACCGAGTCGCCGGCGACCTGTGGGACAGCCACATCGTGAGGCCCGAGCGAAACGTCCACAGTGACGTTGTCACCGACAGTGATGGTCGTTCCTGGGGACGGATTGACGGAGATCACGTCGCCCTTAGGTACGGTCGTGCTGTAGTCGCTGACCTGCGATGCGGAGAGTCCCGCAGCGTCGATGGCCGCTGACACCGCAGCGAAGGCCGCGTTGGAGGCAAGCGAAGGAACGGCGACCTTAGGTTTCCCGAGCGATACGACGATCGTGACCGACTGGCCGGGTAAGAGGGTCCCCGAGGAGGGGGTGGCGGAGATGACCTCGCCGGCGGGAACCGTCATAGACGTCGCACCCGCGGCAAGCTTGAAGCCCAGTCCAAGTGCCTGCAAAGCCTGCTCGGCCGCCTGCACGGTGTCGCCTTGCACGACGGGAACTTTCACCGGTTCCGGGCCGAGCGAGAGAACAACGCTCACGGTCTGGCCCTCCCTAATCTTTCCGGATGCGGGGGTCTGGCTGATCACCAGTCCCGACTGGTATCTCGGGTTGTAGGTGCTCGAGGCGACGTCGAGTTTCAGGTGCAGGCGCGAGAGAGCGCCGAAAGCCTGCACCCGACTATCGCCGACGAGAACCGGGACAGGGTGGCTGGCAGGCAGAAACTTGCCGGTGACCGCCGCCCAAGCAAGCCCGCCCCCGCCGAGCAGCATCAGGACCGCCACGACGACCGCTGCGATCTTCCAGGTACGTCGACCTCGCTTTGCTTCCTGGGACATCGGCTCGGAAGGATCGTCAGCACCGCCGCGCAGTTCGTCGCTGCCCGCCGGGTTCGCAGAATCGACGGGTCCCGCCGGACCCTGCGGGGGGGTCCCGACCGGAACCGTCGAAGCAGCAGCGCGTGAAGGGCCGGCCATGTCGGCCTCGACCTGTCGGCCTATGTCGAAGAGGACCGGACGGCCGGGAAGTTCGGTTGGGTCCACCGGCTCGCCGGCGAGCACCTCGCTGTCACCTAGGCTGCGCAATGCGAGAGGAGCCGGGCGGGGAAGCCTCGATCCGACGTCGTCGAGCGCTTTCGCAAACTCTGCGGCGGCGACCCGCTCTGCGGGCTGGCACCTGCCGGCAGACTCGAGGGCGGAGCTGAGCGGCCCGGCGGACTCGGGGGCTGGGAGGTCCCTTCCCGCGCGCAGCGCGAGAGTTCCAAGGGGTGTGTCCGCGACCAGAGGCACTGTGCCGCTGACTGCTTCCGAGAGAACTAAGGCCAGCGAGTACACGTCCGCTTTGGCGTCGAGGGGTCCACCGCCCAGGGTCTCGGGAGCGGCGTAGCGTCCGGTACCGACTACTGCCCCGGTCGGCTCGGTGAGTGCGGCCTCCGCGAGGGCACGTGCGAGTCCGAAGTCAGCGATGTAGACGCGACCTTCGTCGTCGAAGATCAGGTTTGCGGGCTTGATATCGCGATGGACGACGCCCTGGCGGTGGGCGTACGCAAGCGCCTTCGCCGTGTCGGCGCCCACGGCAGCGGCCTGTCCCGGCGACAGCAACGAACCCTGGTCGAGGATCGAGCGGAGGCTGCCGCCTTCGAGAAGTTCCATAACCAGGTACGGTCCTGCCTCGTCGCGCCCCGAGTCGTAGAGGCGCAGGATGTTGGGATGGCGTAACCCGGCGACGTTGCGAGCCTCGGCTTCGAAACGCCGGAGGAACGCAGTCTCGCCGGCCAGCGCGGGATGGAGCATCTTCACAGCGACCCTCCGTCGGAGCTTCGTGTCCTCGCCGACGTACACGTTCGCCGATGCGCCTACTCCGAGAGGTTGCGTCAAGCGGTAGCGGTCGCCGAGGACCCGCCCAACCAGCTCGTCGATTCGGAGCGTCACCACAAAAGCGAAGGCTA
>JAKAZH010000270.1 GCA_021815935.1 Actinomycetes bacterium | reverse complement strand
TGCGGCGCCCACCCAGAGCGAAGCTCGAGCAGTTCCCCGTCGTCGGCCAGTGCCTCGATGATCCGACGGACGTCGTATGAGCCGGTCGGGCTTGCTGGAAGGAGGTCGCGCAACTGCGGGGTGCTCCGATCCGCCGGGTCGAAGTTGACACCTCGCGGCGGCGGCTCGTCCGAATGGTCGGGCAGATAATCGAGGACAGCCGCCACGGCGTCCAAGGCGCTCTCGCTGTCGGCGGCGAGAAGGGAGGCCACCCCGGACTGGCGTGCGTGGACTCCTTGGCCACCAAGTTGTGCCGACGTGACCTGCTGGCCGGTGAGCTGAGCGACGGCCGCCGGACCCGAAACGTAGGCGACCGCGTCGGCTGTCATGACGACGACGTCGGCGAGTCCGAGCAGTAGGGCCGGGCCCGACAGCGCGAGCCCGTAGGCGACCACTACGACGGGCACAATGCCCGAGCATGACGACATTGCCTTCGCCGCGCGCCCCCATCCGTCGAGGGACGCGACTCCTTCGAACACGTCGGCTCCGGACGAGGCGATCATCACTACCAGTGGCAGGCGCTGCTGGAGGGCCATGCTGGCGGCGGCGGCCACCGTCTCGCTGTCGGAGTTGGACAGGGCGCCTCTTCGAACGTCTGGATCCACCCGTACCGAGATGACTTTGCGGCCGGAAGCCTCGAGGACCGAGAGCCCGCTGCGGGTGCCTCCAGGGACGCCCGCCCGTAGGGGGAGCAACGTGGCCCGGTCGGCGGTCTCTAGAGCCACGACGTTTGAGACCCCAAGTCCGTGCCCGCCGTTACGCCGGCCGTCGATGCCGGGCTCGGCGTGGCCGAGCCGGCTTCAGGTGCGGCGCCTGAGGACAGAAGATCGACCCACGGGTCCAGTCGGAAGCCGCCGCCGCCGATCTCGACCCAGCCTCCCGAGAGGTTCCCGACCGGCCGGCGCTCCAAGCCGGCTTGGCGTATCAGCGATCGGATGATCCCGCCGTGGGTCACGACGAGCGCTTGCGAGCTCGATACGCCCGTTGCCAGCACATCCACCCGCTGCAGCGCTTCGCGTGCCCGTTCGTCGAAGCGGTCGAGGGGTTCCCCGCCGGGCGGCGTGTCGGATTCGTCGGAGGTGAACGCGGCGTACTCGGCGGGCCAACCTTCGCGAATTTCTGTCGTGGTCATTGCGCTCCATTCGCCGATGTCCCGTTCGCGAAGGAGCGGCTCCACGGCGGTCTGTAAGGGCCAGTCCCACTCGCCGGCCAGCAGCTTTCCGCTTTCGCGCGCCCGGCGGAGGTCCGATGTGATCACCAAGTCGAAGCCCTCACCCCGGAGCAGGGCGGCAGCCTCCCGGCACTGCGACCTGCCGAGGTCGGACAGTGGTGGGTCGGCGTGGCCTTGCCATCGGCCCTCCGAGTTCCAGATCGTCTGGGCATGACGCAGGAAGAGGAGGCGTGCCACCCGGCAAGGCTACCTTCGCTCGCTTGGCGACATGGCTAGCTTGGAGTTGTGCGTCGATCTGCTCGGATGCGAGGAACGCGTTGAGCCACGAACGCGCTGTGGAGGTAAGCCTCCTGCTGTTCGCGGCCGCGCGCCAGCATGCAGGGACTTCGCGCGTGACCGTGGAAGGGCGGACCGTGGCAGACGTGCTTGACGTCGCACGCGGCCGCTTCGGGGCAGACTTCGTCGCGGTGCTTGAAGGCTCGCGGATCTGGGTCAACGGCGAGCCCGCTACTGCGGAGACAGCGTTGGCGCAAGGCGACGAAGTCGCCGTGCTCCCTCCCGTCTCGGGGGGATGAACGGGAGCGATGAACGGGGGGATGAACTGACGGAGGGTGCAGCGATCAGCGCGTCGCCGCCCGTTTCGAGGCGCCGGGGCGGTTGCTTACGGAAAGTTGATCGGAGTCGGGTAGCCTTGCACCCTGAGATGGCTGAGCTAACGGAAGTCACCGACCCTCGATTCCTCGAAGGTATAGAGCTGTGGACCTTAGACGAAGTTAGAGCGATCCGAGATGATCTCGCGGCGCTCGAAACGGGCTTGTCGTACCTGCGCCGGGTGGTGCAAGCCCGACTCGACATCGTCTTCGCCGAGCGCAGCCAGCGGGAATCAGGCGAGTCTGCCGGCGCGGCGGGGCTGGTCGAGAAGCTCCCCGAGATTCTCGGCTCCAACCTGAGAAGCTCGGGAACCGGACGGCTCAACACGTCTTTCATCCCGACGCGTGTACCGGAGGACCTGGACCGACGCTTGGAGGCGATCCTTCCGGCGTCGAGGGTCGGAGTTCTGTCGGATCTGAGCGCCGACGAGCTCACCGGCGCAGCACAGTCGCTCGCCGATTTGGAGCTCCTCGTGTCCTCGGAACGGCGTCAGGTTTTCGATGTGATCGACAGGCTGCAGGACGAGATCGTCCGGCGCTACAGGACTGGCGAGGCTACGGTCGAAACTCTCCTCGCGTGAGCGGTAGCGGCGTGCGAAGTCGGGGACAGATCTTCGGCCCGGCGGAGCAGCGGTAGTGAAAGAGGATTCGGATCCCTGGGCGGAGCTTGGCGAGTTCATCCGTGAGCAGCGCGCCGTCGCGAGGCTGTCCATCAGGAGCCTGTCCGACCTTGCCGGCGTCTCCAATCCGTACCTGAGTCAAATCGAGAGAGGGCTCCGCAAGCCTTCGGCGGAGATACTCCAGCAGATAGCGAAGG
>JAKAZH010000028.1 GCA_021815935.1 Actinomycetes bacterium | reverse complement strand
AGGCTTCCGTCGTGCATGACGACGTCGAGGAACTCGACCACGTCCGGTTGCACCGCGAGGGCCGCCATCCGTGCGCCACCAAGATCCTGAGGGTTGACGACCCTGTTCGCGCCCCCCTGGATCAGTTTCGCGACTGCCGACTCAGATGAAGTGCGCGCCACGATGAACAGGTCCGGGCGCATGGACCGGGCGGTCAGCGTTACGTAAAGGTTGTCGGCGTCACCGTTGAGTGCCGTAACCAACGCCTTGGCCCTGTCGATCCCTGCGGAGCGAAGGACATCTTCGTCGGTGGCGTCCCCATGCAAAGAAAGGCCTTTCACGGTGGCCACACGTTCCGCCGACGAGTCGATCACCACGACATCCATGTCGGATGCCGCGACATAACGAGCGATCGAGCTTCCGACCCGACCCCAGCCACACAGGATCAAATGGTTCTGCAAACTGTCGATCTGGCGTTGCATGCGGCGCCTCCTCAGTTCGTCGCTCAGGAAACCTCCCACGAGAGTCTCCACCAAAGTGCTGAAGGTGTAGGCGGCGACGCCTACACCGACAAGGATAAGAAAGATCGTGAACCACTTCTGTCCGGTGTCGAAAGGGCGCACCTCACCGAAGCCGACCGTCGAGACGGTGATCACTGTCTGGAAGACAGCGTCGATGAGCGAGAAGCCGAATGCCATAAACCCCACCGTGCCGACGACGAGCGCCCCTACGAGGCCGACCACCCCGTAGCGCAGGCGGGTAGCCGGTGGAACGGCGCGGCCCCTCGGATCTCGGCCGCCCGGCCTTCTCCGAGCATGCCACGGGTTGCGAGGCTCCGGAGCCCCCCGGTCATTGCCTGCCCGCCGCCGCTTGCCTCCCCGAGCGGACTCACCCGTCGACCGTGACGTCACGCGGCCATCATGTCACGGTTGGATGGCAGGAGCGTTGCTTTGATCTCCGGAGGCCGACAATATGGACTGCGTCGCAGGGGCCTCACTTGGGCCCGAGGAAGTTCCGCCCTCCAAGCTGCGGGTCGACGCGTTCGGACTAGAGCTTCACTCGCGTAGCCCTGTAGCTTCGGCGGCTGCGATCGTCGCCTCGAGTTGGCGCAGAAGTGCCCGCCCTGAAGCCAAGTCCAGTTCGACGGCCACCCGGGAGTCGGTCCCCAAGTCGTAGTTGGCGAAGTCGATCAGCAAAGCGTGCTCCGCCGCGCTGTGGGTGGCGTGGTCGAAGCCAACCGTCGCCTGGGTTACGGGGAACCAGCCGGCCGGCCCCTTGCCGGCTCCGCTGACGACTGACGACATTGAAATGCTTGTACACACGGCGTATCTCCTCTGCCTGTAGAAGTCAGCTTTGGGACCGGAGTTTGCGACCGAAGAAGTCGAAGATCTTCGCCCACCCGTCCATTGCCTGTTCCTGGCGGTACATCGGCGCGTGGTAGTAGAAAAACCCGTGACCTGCGCCATCGTAGCGGTGAAACTCGAACTCCTTGCCGTGCTTGGTCAGCTCCGCTTCGTGGATGTCGACCTGCTCGGGGGTGGGGGACTGGTCGTCATTGCCGAATATCCCGAGGATCGGACAGCTGAGCTGCTCCGTCAAGTCGATTGGAGCGACTGGGCGTGCGGGTGTTGCCTGATCGGCACTGGCGACGACACCGCCGCCCCAAAGGTCGACCAGCGCATCGAAACCGGGTGCTCTAGACGCCACCAGAGTGGCATGGCGGCCGCCGGAGCATGACCCGATAATCCCGATCCGCCCCGAGCACCACGACTGCGATCTAAGCCACGTGTTCGCCGCGGCGCAGTCGGCCACGACCGTGTCGTCAGGGACGCCCCCCTGCGAGCGGACCTTCGCGGCGACGTCGTCGGGGGTTCCGTGGCCGAAACGGCAGTACAGGTCCGCAGCGATGACCCCGTAGCCGTGGCGACCGAGGCGCTCACAGAACTCCTGGTAGAACTCGTCCCAACCGGGCATGTGGTGGATCACGACAACTCCCGGGAACGGGCCCTCCCCGGATGGTTTCACCACATAGGCATGGATCTCGTCGCCGCCTCCGCCTTCGAAGGTTGTTATCTCCGCCGTGATTCCGAGGTCTGAGTCCGTCCTATAAGAGTTCCACACTTTGCCTCCTAGTTGTCTCGTCACGAGTCTGCCCGCTCGATGGGGTGACCGCCAAACGTGTCGTTGTGCGGACGATCCAAGTGCCAGCCACGTCAACATCGTAGTTTGTGATTGAAATATTACGAAAAGTTTAATAAAATACTGAAGTATGTGGAATGAGCATCTGCTTCGTAAGCGCCGCCGTTGGATCCCGCCCGTCGTGGTCGGTGCTGCGGGAATCGGCGTCCCCGTAGAGTTCAGTTCGAGCGGGAAAGCGGTTTTCGCTACGAAGCCTGTGGCGACGCTCCGATGCCGCAGTGGCAATCCTCTCGCAGGCGTCTATCACCCGTACCGTCTTCACGTCGTCAAGGATTGCATGTGGGCTTTGCAGCGGTGCCGATGTTCGTACGCCTGCAGTTGGTGCGCATGTGTCGGTCACCGGCCCGTAGGTGCTCGACACCGATCACGGGTGGATGGAGATCCATCCAGTTTGGTCCGTTGCCACCGCGGGATAGGTCGGGTCAGGCCGCCTCGCCGGCTCCCCGAGCTCGCGCAGCGCTTCCGGGTATCTTCGCAACCCGCCTCTACGTGAGCGACTTTTGAGGCCTGGCCGGCGCAACTTTGCCCGGCGGGGCGTCGATCAGCTTGCTCAGCGTGTACGCCACCTGGATGAGCGTCGCGCGGTGGGCATCGTCGTTAGGGTCGATCGTCGGGTCGGTGAGAGGTCGCAGGACGGCGCCGAGGATGGCCGTAGTGATGAGCCTTCGGCTCGCAGTCGGTTCGGGCCCGGTCAAAAGGACCGTGAAACTTGCGAGCAGGTCGGCAGCACGCTGCACAGCGTGAGGATCGGCGAAGGCTGTTACGTCCCGGATGAGGATGCCTGCGACGTCGCGATGTGCGATGAAAGCATCTATGGCGTCAGCCAGGAACGAGCGTCGCTTGTGGATGCTGAGCGGAGCGTTCGGGCCGTAGCGCTCGACGATCTCCTCTAGATTTTCGAGGTACGGGTCGAGTACGGCTGCGAGGAGGTCGGCTTTCGTGCCGTAGTGGTGCAGCACGGCCGCTCTGGTGATCCCGAGCTGGGTGGCGATGTCTTCCAACGACGTCCCTCGGTAGCCGTGAAGGCGGAACTCGTTGATCGCAGTCTCCCGGATCGCATTCTTTGTCGCTTCGCCGCTGATCCCTCGAACCACAGTCATCCTCCGCAGTGCGTGCTCGGCATCCTACACTGCCAGATTTCCGCCTTGCGTGAGACACCGGGTCCCTTTCCTAACTCACAAGTTAGACACAACTAACTATCGAGATAGTAACAAGATCTAAAGTTGACAGCGCGTCCGTCGATACTTCTCCGAGAAAGCGCTTACACGCGTCCGGGAGAAGCACTCCCGGCTGGACACGAAAGGATCTTTGCATGACCCGACAAATGCTCCGCTGGGTCTCCGGCCGCAACCGCTTGGCGTTGATCGCCGGAGCTGTCGGTGCCTCGGCGTTGGCACTCGGAACTACTGCCAGCCTAGGTGGGTTCACATCGACTATCACCAACACCGGAGACAAAGTCGCAACGGGGTCACTGATCATGCAGGAGCAGGTCACGCCTACGGGAGGGACGACGACAACCTGCCTTTCGACGGGGAACGGTGTGGCGATCACGACCAACGACAATTCCGCTTGCGGCGCCAACAAATTCGGTGCACTCAACAACGCTGTACCTGGCTCGACCAGCTACTCGACCGTGATCGTCGCCAACCAGGGTTCGGTCAGCGCGAACAGCTTCACGCTGAGCACAGGTGCATGCACGGCCACGCCGACTGCCGGCTCGGGCGCGCTGTCGACCAATGTCGGTAGCGACACCGCGTTTTGCGGCAAGGTCGATGTGACAATCGAGGACGACACCGCCACGCCCACCTGCGTGTATCCCGCGGTGGCCGGAGCCTGCCCGGCCCCGACCAACACCTACAACTTGAGCACTCTCGCGAGCGCATACGCCTCGACGCCCCTCGCCTTGACTGCGCCTGCTGCGGCCGGGGCCTCCCGGACCTACAAGGTGAGTGTCACCATCGACAACTCTGCAACTAACGCCGATCAGGCGATGGCAGCCACAGAGCCGATCACCTTCACGTTCGGGTCGTAGGAGAAGTGTGGGTCTTCGAGGGCAGCGCAACGCCCATATTCGGATTCCAATTCGGGCTACCTGGTCGTGGCCGTTTGCCGCCTTGGTAGTCGCCGTCGCTATTGTCACTAACGTCGGTACGAGCCAAGGGCAGCTGACGGGCTCGATCAAAAGCATTGGGGGCAACCTAGCCACCGGTAGTCTCCTAACCTCGGCTTCCGCAAGTTCGACCAGTGAGTGCAACCTCGGTTCCCCCGCATACGACCCGACGAGCATCGCAAACAGCGCAAACTGCAGCGGCGGTCTCCTACCGCGCGGTACTCTGCCTGCCTCCGGATCGGCTGTCAGCGCGACGACCTTGAGCGATGAAGGCAGTGTAGCCGCCACGGCCACCGCAGCGCTGCAGGGGGTCTGTGGCCCGATCCCGCTCGCCAACGCTGCTGCGCCAGGCGATCCGATGCTCGTACGGGGCGTGAACGTCGCCTTTGCAGCGCCTGGGCCGAGCACTTTGACCGGCTCCGCGGGAATAGGCTTGTCAGGTGTGTCCGGCTATGTCGCGGACATTTCCGGGGCGGCAGGGCCGTCGACCACCAGTTTTACCGAGGTGCTTTGGTTCAAGACCACAATGGCTGGGACGCTGATCGGCTTCACGAACACACCCTCGGCGTACAGCCCGAGGCAGTGGGACAAGATGATGTGGGTAGACCCGTCCGGCCACGTCGTCTTCGGTGTCTATCCCGGCAAGGTGGTCGAGCTGAAGACGGCTGGAGTGTACAACGACGGCCGTTGGCACCTGGCGGTAGCTTCGCTCAACACGTCAAGTGGAATGTCGTTGAGCGTAGATGCGAGCACTCCTGTCACGAACACCACCAGGAGCGCCGCTGCGTACAACGGCTTCTGGCATGTCGGCTGGGACAACGAGATGGTCGGCTGGAGCGATCCTCCGGGCAATCCATATTTCACCGGAACTCTCGCCGACGCGGCCGTGTTCCCATCGGCCCTCACGACCAGCCAGGTCACCTCGCTCTACACTGCCGGCACGCAGACAGCGTGGGCGGCCCGAGTCGCAGTCGATGGCGCCAGCGACTCCTGGATCCTCGGTGATGAAGGAACCGAAGTCTACACCGGGACGGTGCCCGATGTCGCTCCCGCAACCTGTGCGTTCGTCGATGCCACAATAGCCGTAGCCGGTGCCAGTAGCACCTGCGCAGCGCCTGCCGGGGCTACCGTCTGCCCGGCGCCCTCCTCGGCGACGACCCTGGCGTCGCTGGCTGCGAAATCAACGCCTATCGCAGTCGACGTCACTCCGACCCAGGCAATCACCGTCACCTACACCCTCGCCAGGGACGCCACCTACAAGACGGCCTCTTATCCTTACGCAACGGGTCTCAACCTCACTACGTCGATTGCCCTGACAGCCTACGCCTCGAGTTTCGACGCCACGCTCGCTTGGGCGAGCGAGGATGTCATTTTGTGATGAGTGCGTGGGGATGCGAAGCGGAATTGGCCGACTCGTCGGCGGCACCAACTGCGATCGCTGTGGCGCGGAGGTGGATCGTCAGGGGCGCAGTTGCGGCGATTGCCGGCCTCATGTCGCTTCTTGTCGTAGGCGTTGCCGTGGGATGGGCGGCCGGCTGGCGGACCCACGACATGACGACGCCGAGCATGGGCACTGCGGCCCCCGTCGGGACGACGATCGTCAGCCGCCCTGTCGACGCGTCTAATTTGCGGGTCGGGCAGGTCATCGTATTTCACCCGCCAGGCCGACCGGCTACCACGGTCGCGCATCGTGTTGTCAGCGTAGCCAGCACCTCTCAAGGGATTGCCATCCGCACCAAAGGCGACATCAACCCCGCCCCCGACATTTGGGTACTCCACCAAGGTGACTTGATCGGAACGGTCGTCGCTAGAATCCCGGATCTCGGATTCCTGATAGAAGCGCTGCCGGTTCTGGTCGCAGGGACCTTCCTTGTACTACTTCTGACAGGTGGTCTTGCGTTGGGAGCACGACGAGCATGGCGGATCGGCGCCTATCCCGTACTGCTCGGCCTCGTCTGCTATCACTTCAGGCCTCTGGATCGTGTCGTGCTCCTCGACCAACAGATCGGCCACGGCCACGGTATCGCAACCCTGGTGGCGGCGGGCGTCCTCCCGCTTCGGGTCACAGCTGTCGGAGGCACCCACACAGACATCTCCCCGGGACACGTTGGGGTCATCCTGCTTGCTCACGTGCCCTTGGACGGCGCGTTTCGTGTAAGTTCCGCGGTCCATCTCACCGGCTGGTGGTGGCTGTCGCTGATCGCGTGGTTCGCCCCGCTTGTCATCTCCATCGTGGCGGCGAGGGATGGACGATGTAAAACCAGTTCCTGAAAACGATTGATACCTCATACATCTATAGCCTGCACAACGTATCAATCGATTTGGCGATCTTGACTGATTTATGCCGTGGTGCGATGATGCTCGCGGATCGGCAAAGAAGGATCGTGAGGAGTCGATCGAGATTATCCGCCGGCCGGTTGATCGTGGTATCACAGTTTGTGAAGACTGTGGACGAGTATACCGCGGCGTCGTCTCCACGCCACCTATCTGATCGCTAGATCTCACCCTGGATGAAAGGTGAGCCGGCGTCGCGAACGTCTCATTACGGCGCGGCTTCGGTCGACGACTCCGTAGCCGAGCGTGCAGGGATAGCGATCCTCGTCGCCGCAACTTTGTCGGCGGCTACGTTCTTCTTTGCGCCTCAGCCGCAAGCACGCGGATGGTCTCCAACCTTTTGGTAGCTTGCCTGCTAGTCGGAGTGGTGACAGTGATGATGGCCTCAGGGTTTGTGTACTCACCTCTCGGCATGCGACGCGGCGGTCACCTCGACCCAGCGGTCAGTATCGGTGTTACCAGCCTCGGATAATCGCGATGTAGGGTCTACCGTCTACGTCGCCGGTCAGGTCGCCGGTGCGGTGCTGAGAGCGGGCATTGTGGCGCCAAGCTTGCGCGGACGCCGCCGAACAGTCATGATTTCGTAGGTGACAAGGGTCGCAGTCGTCAGCGGCGGGGCAAGCGGGATCGGTCGCGCCACCGTGCAACTCCTCGAGGCCAAGGGCGTGGCCGTCGGTGTTCTGGACCGAAACGGGCCCGAGCCGGTGGACGTAGCCGACCGGGCAGCAGTGGAGGCCGGCGTGGCAAGGATCCGCCAAGCGTTCGGCCCGATCGACATCGTTGTCAATGCGGCTGGCGTCTCCTCGACAGGCCGACTCGACGACGAGGCGTACGTGGCCGAGTGGGAGCGGGCGATCGCCATCAACCTGACGGGCTCAATGCACGTCGTGCGGGCCTGTCTGGCGGACCTTGTGCGCGAAGGCAAAGGCCGGATCGTCAATCTTGCCTCGACTGAGGGACTGGGCGCGGCCCGCTGGCTTGGTCCGTACTCGGTCTCCAAGCACGCAGTCGTCGGCTTCACCCGGTCGCTCGCCGTCGACCTCGGCCGGAGCGGGGTAACCGCGAACTGCGTCTGTCCAGGCGCAACCCTTACAGGGATGACAGCGCCGATCCCGGAGGCTGACCGCCACACCTGGGCCCGCCGGCACGTCCCCGCCGGCCGCTACGCGGCGCCCGCGGAGATCGCCTACATGATCGTGGCATTGACCGAACCGGCGGCATCATTTGTCAACGGGGCGGTCATCCCGGTAGACGGCGGTCAGACAGCCATGAGCATGTAGTGCCTCGGGGCTCGCCTCGAGTCCCGCTCGCTTTAGCCGACGAAGAGTCACCCAACTTCAGTGGAGAACCATCTTTTCCATGGTGGGTCAGCTGAGGAGGGCGACTGGGGCGCGGGACTGGCGGGTTCGGTGAGGTTCACATCGATCTGCTGGCCGGTCCACTCTTTTTCGATGTCGACTCCCGATGGCTTCCCAGCGGATCAGTAGAGTGGCGACAAAGATTGCGATCTCTGCATTCGTGCCCTGGGGGTGGCGGGGGTGGATGCACGCACCTTCCATGCCGGCGGTTTGAGAGTTGCAGCCCAGTTCTGGGCTCTCACCGGACGACCGGGTGAGTCGCCTGTCGTGTTAGCGGAGCGCGACGCTTGGCGCCTGTGGCGCGACAGTCTCCGCGCTGTGACAGGCAAGGACTCCGACAGCGCAGCCGTGCGCGACGTCACGGACGAGGTCGCCTGGGCTAGGAGCCGTCTCGAAGGGCCTGAGGAATACGAGTCGGCATCGTCGGCGGCCGACCGCAAACCCGGCGTCTCGCCTCGAACCGTGACCGATGGATGGCAGCGCTACGCGCACAGCAAAGCCGCGCTCGCGCGGGTTGACTTTGCCGACCTGCTCGACATCGCAGCGGAGGTGCTCAACGCTCACCCTCAAGCCGCACGACAGGTGAGAATCCGTTGGGCGCACGTCACCGTCGACGAATACCAAGACACCGACCCGGCACAGCAGCGTCTCCTAGAGGCGATCGTCGGTGACAACCAGGACCTTTGTGTCGTCGGAGATCCCCGCCAGGCCATCTACTCCTGGAAAGGGGCGGAACCCCGCTACTTGACGGGTTTTCTCGGACGCTACCCGTTGGCAAGAGTGGTCAACCTCGACCGGAACTACCGAAGCAGCCCCCAGATCCTCAAATGGGCGAACCGTGTAGCTACGGACGAGACGACGAAGCCTCTGGCTCCGAGCCGGCCGGCGGGCCGTCCCCCAAAGTGCATCGTTTGGGGACCGAGTCGGAGGAAGCGTCTTGGGTTGCGGGGGCGATCCGCCGCGCTGTCGCGTCAGGAACGCTGCCGTCGCAGGTCGCCGTGCTCTACAGGTTCAACTCCGCCCAAGCGCGTTTCGAGGCGGCACTGACACGTGCCGGCATCGCCAGCAGGGTCGCCGAGGATGTCACCTTTTTCGAGCGAGTGGAGATCCGCTCGGTGCTGTTACGCTTCGGTCGGCTCGCGAGGGTCGATCCGGATCGCAACGGACCTGACCTGCTTTCGTCGGTGCTCGGCGAAGCTGGCTTCGACTTGGACTCGCCGCCAGACGGTCTCGGCGCGGCCCGCTCACGATGGGAATCGCTGCTGGCTCTCGCCGAACTGGTCCAAGGATTAGCCGCTTTTGCGAGCGGGTTGCCAAGCGATGCCCGCTCGACACTCGCTGAGATCAAGGCCCTGGCGAGACGCAACGTCGATTTGGGCGCCGAGGGTGTCACACTTGCGACGCTGCATAGATCCAAGGGTTTGGAGTGGGACGTCGTGTTCGTCGTCGGAATGGCTGATGGTTGCGTCCCGTCCAGCTTTGCAGCGACGCCGGGACAACTCGCCGAGGAGGAGCGGCTGTTGCATGTCGGGATAACCAGGGCGCGCACGGAACTGCATCTGACATGGCCGGCGCTCAACGCCAGGGGCTGGGACAACCGGCCGAGCCCTTACCTCGACCAGGTGTCGGGGTCGTCGAGTTCGTCTTCTTCCTCGCCGCCGCGCAGGCTCTCCAGCCAGTCACGAACTGGCGGGCGATCACCACGGGCCGTCAACCGCCATGCGTTTGCGCATACGCCCTCACCCGCCGTCAACTCGTGCGCGCATTGCGCCGACCCGCTCAAAGGTGCGGCGGCGCGCAGGCTCGGTGTCTGCGGGGTCTGTCTTCGTAGCGCCCCCGGTTCACTCGGTCGCGTGGCGAGACAAGCAATCCAAGTTTCGGTAGATGCCGCTAACGCGACAGGAAAGCTCCCCGAAGAGTTGTTGCGCACGGACGGCCTCCTGCGGCTGGTTGACAAACGTCCATCGTCGGCCGACGAGGTCGCTGCTACGCTCGGCGTGGAATTGTCTGGGAAATGGGCGAGCCGGATGGCCGTCGTTCTCGGCTCCTTCTGAGCTGCGTGGCGACCTCGGTAGCGAAGGGGTTTGACGAAGTTGTCTGCGGAGAGAGGCTTTGAGTATAAGTATCCCTGGGAGTGTAGGCAGCCTAAGGTGGACAGGGCCGCCTGCTGCTCTTCGGTTTCGACGCCTTGGGCGATGACGTCGACACCGAGAGACTGTGCCAGCTTCATTACATCAGTGATCAGCGCCACCGCTGCCGCCCTGTCGAACAGATCGCGGACAAACGACTGGTCGATCTTGACGATGTCGGCAGGAAGGTCTGCCAGGTACGACAACGACGAGTAGCCGGTCCCGAAGTCGTCGATGGCTACCCGAACTCCGATAGATCGAAGCCGGTTGAGTCGCTCGCAAGGGGACAGTTCTCGCTGGAGCAGCTTCAGCGTTAAAGCTCGTCGTTAGGAGGCCTTCGGGTGGCATTTGCGACGATCCTTAAACTGCCGAGTTAGGTCACCACCGCCATGCCCGGGTCAAAGACCCGGAAAGGCACCTCTCGCCACCGGGTAGGGGTGCTTTTTGCTCTGTCCGCTGACGACCGCTCGGCGGACTTCGTGACACAATGTGAGGGATGGAAGCGAAGCCAGTCCGGTTCACTCGGGGAAACCGTTATCGGGACCGTCACTCCCACCGCTGAGACCGACGAGGTGATCGATGCGGTGATCTTCAGGTGGGTCGGCGTCGGTGAGCGCTGCAGGTAGTCGGAGATCATTGCCGTCGAACGGCCGAACTGTTTACTTGTGATCCATGTGATGCCCATGCACCACCGGAGGAACGGATGACTTCTCGAAAGCCCATAACCCGAAGTGACCGCGATGTCGACCTCGAGGAAGAGAACGTCCCCCGTCGCCCCCCAAGGTCTGCTCCTCGCCACCCAGGAGGCGGCCGACTTCCTCGGGGTGAGCCGCCCCACCCTGGTCAAGCTGCTCGAAGCCGGCGCCATCGCCTTCGAGAAACCCAACCGTCGCCGCCGGGTCCGCCTCCAAGACCTCATCGACTTCCAGCAACGCCGCCGCGCAGAACGGCGAACCGCGCTGAACCAACTGACCGAGGAAGCCGGCGGGCTCGGTTTCTATGACGGCACATCAGCCGACTACGCCACCGCCCCTGCAGTCGGCTCGTCGGCGCCGAGCCCAACGCGGCGCGAGCGCGTGACCACGTGGCTAGCTACACGGCCGTCCTCGACGCGTGCGTCGATCATGATCGCTAGGAGCAACTCTACCTGTCGTTCGAGCTGGTCAAGATGGGCGCCGCCCGGATCTCGCTGATGTCCGAGCAGCGCCTGCTGAAAGATGCCGTCGAGCATCGCGTAGGCCGCTGGTTTGTCGATGACAAGCTGCATCCCGCCTAGTTCGCCGTAGCGGGTCAAGACCCGCCAGACCATGTCGGCCAGCGCCTTGTCAATGTGGCTGACAGCGTCGTTCAAACCGGACTCGAACATGCTCTGCGAGCGCAGGTCGTACCACAGCCGGTGCATGGGCGCTTCGTCTTCGATAGTCTCCCTAAGTTTCTTGGTGAAGGCACGGAGCAGCTCGTCGGCTGTGAGGGACTGGTCGACGACGTCGTCGTAGCGGGTGATGCAGGTTGCCTTGTAGTGCTGGACGCAGTAGACGATGAGGTCGAGTTTGTCGGCGAAGTAGTAGTGCACAACGCCGTGGGTGAACTCGGAGTGGTTGGCCATTTCGCGTAGCGAAAATTTGGCGTACCCGAGCTCGCCGAGTGTGCGTAGTGCGGACTCCGCGAGGGCACGGCGTCGCGCTTCGTGCTTGTCGACCGGGGTGCGCCGCGCTCGGATCGTAATAGCCATCAAGTCTCCTACAAAGTGTAACGGGAGACATCCTACCGGCCACTTGGAGGGATGACCGAAGAATCCTTGACGGTTGACTAGTAAAATCTTGACAGTCGACAAGCTGACGAGGCACAATGGCCGACAACTCGTTGCTGGGAAGGAGCTTCGCCATGATCACGACAGACCTGTCGGGCCGCATCGCCCTCGTCACCGGTGGTGCCCAAGGATTGGGAGAGGCCACGGGGCGCGCTCTGGCCGCAGCCGGCGCCACTGTCGTAGTGGCTGATCTGCAAGACGAGCGCGGAGCTGAGGTCGCCTCCTCGCTAGGAGCCCGACACGCGTTCTTCCATCTAGACGTCACCGACGACGCCTCATGGGAAGCTGCGATCGCAGGGACGACAGAGCAACTCGGCGGCCTGGACCTCGTGGTGAACAACGCCGGCTTGGAGGTCACCGACCTTATTGTCGATCTCGACGCTGCGAAGGCGATGCGGATGGTCGAGGTCAACGTCATCGGTACCGCCCTTGGAATAAAGCACGCGTTCCGTGCGATGCGACCCGGGGGTGCGGCCGGCCATGGCGGCGTCGTCGTAAACATCGCATCGGTAGCGGCGACGATTGCGTTTCCGTCGATCGCGCTCTATTCCGCCAGCAAATCTGCCATCGACCGGTTGACCCGTGTGGCGGCGATGGAAAGCGGTCAACTCGGCTACGGGGTGCGCGTCAACTGCGTCTACCCAGGTCTTGTAGCCAACGAGATGGGCATCGCCTTGGCGAACGACGTTGCTCGGCTCGGTCTGTTCGCCTCGGTCGAGGATGCTGTAACCGCCGTGGTCGGACGAACGCCTTCCGGCCGTCTAGCCACTGCCGACGACATCGCCGACGCAGTGGTCTTCCTCGCCTCCGATCGGTCCAAGTTTATAAACGGCGCCGGACTGCCAGTCGACGGCGGGATGGGCATGTGACCCGGCACAGCTGACCTGTTGCCTTGACAAGGGCGCCTTCCTGGACGCGACCGCTGCCTGTCTCACCCTTGAGCGAATGTCGCTCACATACAAACAGGTCTTGGACCTCTCCCACGAAGTGGCCAAGGCGCTGTGGCGTTCGGGGGTCACGCCCGGAGACAAGGTCGCCATCTTGTCGGCCAACCACCCGAGGTCCTTCGCCTGTGTGTTCGGGATCTCGCGTGCCGGCGCAGTGTGGTGCTCGATCAACCTGCGCAGCGCAGCGAGCGAGAATGCCGAGTTACTCGATCTGTTCGACTGCGTGAACCTTTTCTACCAGCCGGCCTTCGACGAACTGGTGGCAGACATCGCACCGAAGCTTCCGAATCTGACCACTCTCGTAAGGTTGAGCGAATCCAACGGGGTCGCCGTCGGATTCGACGCCTGGCTAGCTCATGAAGCGCACGACGATCATGTTGCCAGATGATCTTGATGTCAGGATCCGTCTCGAGGCCCGGCTGCGGGGTGTCTCGATAGCGGACGTTGCACGAGAGGCTATCGAGCGGTACGTGCCCGGCCCTGTACCCACAGGGCGATTGGGTTCTTCGCAATCGGTGAGGGGGAACCGGTCGACGCCTCCGAACGGGTGGACGAGTTCGTCGGTAAGGCGGTCGTTCGCCGCCGCCGGCCTTCGCTGTGGTGCTTATTGTGGACGCAGGAACGCTTTACGCTGCAGCGGCTAGGAGCGATCGTAACCACCGTCGGAGCATCGAGTTGCTTTCTGGTGCCGAGCGGCCTCTCCTCGTTCCAGCTTGAGTCGTGACCTAGGTCCGCTACTTGCTCGC
>JAKAZH010000027.1 GCA_021815935.1 Actinomycetes bacterium | reverse complement strand
TCGGTTTCGGCTGTATCCCAACCGAGCTCGGATGCGAGAAGCCGGGCGACTTCACCGGAGCATTCGAGTGCAGCGCGGCGATCTAGGATCCGGGCGCGGGTCCTTCGCGACAGCACATCGTCGACGGTGCGGGCCATCTCGGATCGGGCGGCCCAAAGTACCTCCACCTTGAGGTAGGAGAGCCGTGGGTGCAGACGCCCGGCGAGGTCCGACCGATCCGCGCACAGCGCCAGGACGTCGGCGGTCTCGCTGCCGTGTCGTCCCACCAGATGCACGAAGTCGGTGTCGCTCACCCCGAGCCGGCGCGCCTGTGCCTCCGCTTCGGGCCCGGGACGTCCTGAATTCGCCGCGCCGACGAGCGGCAGGCGCTTCGTCGGGGAAGGGCGGTAATCGGGATGCGCTGCGATGCCGTTGCCGGCTGCGCGCTTGACCGTACGCCTGGCGACCTCGCGGCCGGCGCGGCGAATCCGGGGATCCGACGCGACACGCGAGAAGCCCGATCCTGAAGTCTCCGACGGGTCGAGGACCCGGTCGATAGTGTCAGCCGCCATCTTGCGGTAGGTGGTCAGCTTCCCGCCTGTGACCGTCACCAGCCCGTTCGGTGCGACAATCACTTTGTGGCGCCTCGAAAGGTCAGCCGTCCGGGCCGACGACGCGTCGCTTACGAGCGGTCTTAGTCCGGCCCAGGTGGCGGTGACGTCGTCAGGGGTGAGCGCGGCAGACGTCCAGGCGTTGACGGCCCGGAGCACGTATTCGACGTCGGCTTTGCTGCACTGGGGATCGTCGAGCGGTCCGTCGTAGTCGGTATCGGTAGTCCCGATGTACGTGTAGCGCCCGTCGCTGGCCGGCCCGGTGGCCTCGTCGGCTGCCCACGGGACGACGAACACCGACCTGCGGTCTCCGGGAACGCTGATCACCGACGCGTAGTCGCAAGGCAGCCTGGAGGAGGGGACCGTGACGTGGATGCCCTTGGCTGGGCGAAGAGAAAACCCGGCTTTCGCCGACGCCCCAGCCGCCGCGATCTCGGCGGACCACACACCGCCTGCGTTGACCACCGTCTTCGCCTTGACGACCGTCCCGTCGCGAAGGCGTGCCCCGCACACTTTGCCGCCTTCCTCGACCAGTTCGCCTAGGGGGGAATAGTTGGCGAGGCACGCCCCGAGCGACGCTGCGGTTCGTGCGAGCGCGAGCGTCAGGCGGGCGTCGTCGGCTTGCGCATCCCAGTAGAGGAACGAAGCGACGAGCGTCTCGGCCCGTAGCACCGGGAAGTGGGCTAGCGCCTCCTCGGAGGTGATCCGCCGGTGGCGCCTGCCGATCCGGAGACCTCCGGTGATGTCGTAGAGCCACAGCGCCGACTGGTATGCCTTGGCGACGCTCCTGGTCGCGACGCCGTCCTTGCCGAACAGCGGTACGAGGAACGGAAGCCGGTGAACGAGGTGGGGCGCATTGGCTAGCAGGATCTGACGTTCGTGGAGCGCCTCGTATACAAGCAGGTAGTCGTGCTGTTGGAGGTAGCGCAGGCCGCCGTGGATCAGCTTGGAGGACTTCGACGACGTGCCCGAAGCGAAGTCCGTAGCCTCGACCAATGCCGTGCGCAGGCCCCGCGACGCCGCGTCGAGCGCCACTCCACACCCGGTTACGCCACCGCCGACGACGAGCACGTCAAAGGTCTCGTTGGCCAGCCGAGAAAGCGCTTCCCCACGATCGAAGGAGGTCGTCATGCCTACAAGATACCTAGCGCGCGGACACACGGTGCGTGCCGCCCGGAGCCTCGTGCTGGCGTCCCCGAAAAACGCTTTGGATCCACTAGTAGCCTACCTCGACGTCGCTGCCGGTTACTCCGGAGCCGGACGACTTCAAAGCGGTTTCTCCAGGAACAAAGGACGGGCGCGATGGCAGATTTGGATGGTTCCAAGACACACGAGAACTTGAAGGAAGCCTTCGCCCGTGAAAGCCAGGCCAACCGGCGTTACCTCTACTTCGCAGAGAAAGCCGAGGTCGAGGGTTACCCTGATGTCGCCGCTTTGTTCCGTTCGGTGGCGGAAGGCGATACCGGCCACGCATTCGGCCACTTCGACTTCCTCGCTGACGTCGGCGACCCGGTGACGGGAGTGGAGGTAGGCGAGACGGATGACAACCTCAAGTCGGCGATCGAGGGCGAGACCTACGAGTACACCGAAATGTACCCTGCCTTCGCCAAAACCGCCCGCGACGAGGGTTTCGTCATCATCGCCGAGTGGTTCGAAACCCTCGCCAAGGCAGAGAAGAGCCACGCAGACCGCTTCACGAGCGGCCTCGGGAGTGTCTCCTGATTTTGGCGGGCCTCGACCGTCCCGCGCACCCTGAGCGCAGCGAGCCCTCGGACGCCACGAACGCCAGCGTGCTTCGCGACCTCGACGTCGACCGCTGAGCCGCTGCGCAGGGTCGGCCGGCGTCACCGGTTGTTGGCGGGCCGTCGACAAAGAGGCTGGACAAAGTACGCCCGACTTGCCAGACTGGGAGGGTAACACGCGTGTCGTATCTGGACGCCGGTCAACTTTTTCCGAAATTCCACCCAGGAGCTGGGGCAAGACATGAACAACTCCAAGAACAACCCGATTCCGGTGTGGCGCCAGAAGGCCGCCTGCCGCGGAGTCGACCCGGGAATCTTCTACCCGGTTTCCGACGAGGACGCCGAGGACGCGAAGCTCATCTGCGCTCAGTGCGACGTCAGCGAGCTCTGCCTGCAGTGGGCCCTCGAGCATCGAGAGCACGAAGGCGTGTGGGGCGGAACGACCGAGCGCGAGAGGCGCCGGATCATCCGGCGGCGCCGTCGCTCTGCGTAACGGAAGGCTCGACTAGCTCCGGTGGTCGGGCCGCGTTGACAATCGGCGACTTCGAAGGCTGGCGGGCGGTGTTGGGAATCCTCGGCGCCGGGCGCACGCTCAGCCCCGCCCAAGCGGCGGCTGCCATGTCGGACATTCTCGAAGGTAACGCGACCGGGGCACAGATTGCCGCGTTCGTGTTCGGTATGCGCTGTCGTGGCGAGACCGACGAGGAGATGACAGGGATGATCCAGGCGATGATCTCTGCGTCGGAGCGTGTCACGTTGCCGCCGGGCGTCCTGGCAGAAGCCATCGACACTTGCGGGACAGGAGGCGACCGCTCCGGGACGTTCAACGTGTCGACGGCGGCTGCTCTCGTGATCGCCGCGTGCGGAGTTCCGGTGTGCAAGCACGGAGGGCGAGCTGCGTCGTCGAAAGCGGGATCGGCCGACGTCCTCGAAGCTCTCGGTGTGGTCTTCGACCTCGGGCCGAGTGGCGTCGCCTACTGCATCGAGCACGCCGGGATCGGGTTCTGCTTCGCCCCTCGCTTCCACCACGCCATGCGTCATGCGGTACCTGTGCGAAGCGAGCTCGGTGTTCCCACCGCGTTCAACTTTCTCGGGCCTCTCGCAAATCCGGCGAGGGTACGACGCCAGGTGGTCGGCGTGGGCGATCCCGCCATGGCGTCGAAGATGGCGCACGTTTTAGCTGCCGGCGGCGCCGACCACGTCATGGTCGTCCACGGCCACCCGGGACTGGACGAGCTGTCGACCATAGGCCCCTCGATCGTTCACGAGTACCGCAGGGACGCCGGTGCGGGCGACGAGCACACGACCTGGACGCTCGATCCTGCCGACACTGGCCTTGCGCCAGGTCGCCTCGAAGACATCCTTGGCGCGGACGCCGCCACCAACGCAAAGATCATCCGCGACGTACTGCAGGGTACGGGCGGCGCCAAGCGTGACATTGTCGTGCTCAACGCTGCGGCCGGCCTCGTTGTCGCCGGGCGTTCAGCTGGCATCGGCGAGGGCGTCAGTATGGCGGAGGTTGCCATCGACGACGGACGAGCCGCCCGCTGCCTGGATTCCCTCGTACAGGTGTCCCAAGAAGCGCCCAGGGATTCGCCAGGCTAGAGAAGTTCGAGGTCTCGGGGGACCTCTGCGTAGCCGGTTTTATGACATTTAGCAGTCTGTCAAAAAAAGGATTGATACTTTCTACCGCCTATAGATGTATAAGGTATCAATCGTTCGTGGGACTTGGCTGGCCGTTGCTCGAAGTAGCCGAACTACCCTTGCTCCTCCTGGGAAGCACCGACATCCCAGATCGCATCGAGGTCGCTCCGGCGGTACGCCTGGAATGCGATCAAGGTGGACGTAGAGACGATACCGTCGAGACCGGCAATGTGCCTTGTCACTATGTCCGCAAGGTCCTCGTGGCGGCGGACTCGCACGACAGCGACAATGTCTGCCTTGCCCGACACGGAGTAGACCTCGCTCACCCCAGGGGTTTCGGCGAGCTCGACAGCGAGATCTGCGAGGCGGGCCGGGGTCGCATCTATGAGCACGAAGGCGTGGATCATCGCACTTAAGTTAGCGCCAGCAGCCTGGCTCGAGGCGACTCCGGACACCTTTCCAGTATTAGAGTCACACCCCCCTGAAACAATGTCTCTCATGAAGACGTTCTCCATCAGCTGCGACGATTGTGTCATGGTCTATACGCAGGTTTGCGACGGATGCGTGGTCAGTTTCATTTGTGACCGGGAGCCCGACGATGCGGTGATCGTCGACGCAGCGCAGGAGCGGGCGATTCGTGCACTCGGAGCCGTCGGACTGCTGCCGCCGCTGCTCCATCAGGCCTGCGGCTGACCGCCCTCGCCTGCGGCTGACCCAAGCCACCGTACGGCAGGTGCGAGCGGAGGCTGGTAGCGTCAGCGTCGCTTAGTTCCCGGCCGACGCGACTAAGAAGCGGTACCGGTCGCCAACCTGGGAGTGCCCCGCCTCTTGATCAAGCACCTGCTAGTCACCAACGACTTCCCGCCGAAGGTGGGCGGCATACAGAACTACCTGTGGGAGCTGTGGCGGCGCCTGCCACCCGCGGACTTCGCCGTGCTCACCTCTCCCTATAAGGGTGCCTCCGAGTTCGATCGGGCGCAGCCCTACCGTGTAGTTAGAACCCCTGAACCGGTTCTGCTGCCCAGCCCTGTGATGGTGCGGCGGGTCAACGCGTTGGCACGCGCTGAGGGAGCGAAGCTCGTCGTCCTCGACCCGGCCGTGCCGCTAGGCCTCGTCGGGCCCTACCTCGACGTGCCGTATGCGGTCGCACTTCACGGGGCCGAGGTGACCGTGCCCGGCCGCCTCCCACTGTCCCGGCAGGCACTTGCTCACGTTCTCGGCCGCGCGACGCTGCTCATCGCCGGTGGCGCGTACCCCGCTGACGAAGCCCGGCGGGCCCAGCAGAACCTCCCCCCGTCAGTCGACGTGCCGCCTGGGGTCGACTCGTCGCGTTTTGCCCCCCTGGACGTGGGAGGACGCGTAGCTGCGCGTGAACGATTCGGGCTCACGCCAGAAGCTCCCGTCGTGCTCAGCGTGAGCAGGCTCGTGCCCCGCAAGGGCATGGACGTGCTGATCGAGGCGGCGGCGCGTCTGCGCTCGGGCGGGGAGTTCCCGGGACTCGAAGTTGTCATCGCCGGTGAAGGCCGCGACCGGGGACGCCTAGAGCGTCTCATCTCGAAGACATCTGCGCCGGTACGACTCCTCGGTCGGGTCTCTGACGCTGAGCTTCCCGACTTGTATGGCGCCGCCGACATCTTCGTATTGTGCTGCCGGGGCCGTTGGGGCGGTTTGGAGCAAGAAGGTTTCGGGATCGTGCTTCTCGAAGCGGCTGCGACCGGCTTGCCCTGCGTAGCCGGCGACAGCGGCGGGGCCTCTGATGCTGTTGCGGATCAACACACCGGGCTGGTCGTCGCGAAACCAGAGGACTCAGCGGAGCTTGCCGGAGCGCTCGCGCGTCTCCTGCGCAATCCCGGCGAGGCGGCGAGCATGGGGACTGAGGGACGTCTACGGGCCACCCGCTGCTTCTCCTACGACCTGCTTGCCGAACGGCTACGTGATGGCCTTGATGCAACGGTAGCGCCGTCTTAGACAAAGCTGCCGCTGCACCTCTGTTTCGTGGTACTACGGTGGCGCATGGGATAGCGCACCCGAGGAGGTTCCCGTCGTGCAGGAGCAGGTCATAGAGCGGATGGTCATAGCAGCCTCCCCGGAGGACTGCTACGCGGTGCTCACAGACTTCGAGCACTACAGCGACTGGGCCGCCGACGTGAAGTCCGTGCACGTCGACAGCACCGACGATCAGGGCCGCGCATCGGTGGTCACCTTTCGTGCTGCGGCGTTCGGGCGCAGCACTTCGTACACTTTGCGCTACGACTACGACGGCGCGCCGAGCGCCCTTGCATGGATTCAGGTGGACGGCGACCTCACCGGCCAACTGGACGGTCTGTACCAGCTGTCACCGTCAGACGGTGGAGGGACCGATATCGAGTACCGGCTGGTAGTCGATCTCAAAGTGCCGCTGCCTGGATTCGTCAAGCGACGAGCAGAAGGTCGGATCATGGGAACAGCCCTCAAGGACCTCAGGTCTTTCGTCGAGGCGAAGGAGTCCTCGCCGACACCGCCAGCGCGGTAGCCGAGGCCGAGGAGGGCTGCGTTCGGGACGAGGATCCGGGGCTGCGCTCGGCACGGGAGCGGGTGCGGGATCCGGGGCCCTCAGCGGCCCACGCCTAGAAAACGCTCGACGCGCCACAACAAAGTTGGTTGGCGGAAGTGGCCGTCGAGGACGAGTCCCGTCGTTCCTGCGCCGGCGAGCGACGTCGGGGCGCTGAGAGTAACCAAGCCGGCAGGGCCGGTGGCGGGGGAGAACGGAGGCGGTGACGACGCCGACAGCGAAACCTGAGCAGGCGTGCCGGGAGGGTAGATCGTCTTTAGAGCTTTGGTAGTGACAGAAGAAACTGTCTGGTCTGCCCAGGTGACCTTGTACACGGGGGTGCCGGGGGGGAGCACGGTGCGCGGGGCGAAGACCGAAAACGCGCTGTCGGTAAGAGCCTTCGCTGCGTCGATAGCTGCGGCGACGAGCGGGCCGTTACGTTGGCCGAGCACTATCCCGAAGAGGGTAATGGCGATCCCGTCGACCTTTCTCGTCACCGCCCAAACCAGGCATCCTCCAGCCGCACCGGTCGAACCTGTCTTGATCCCGATGTAGCCGTCCTGACCGGCGAGAGTGTTGTAGTTGGTTACCTTCCCAGCCAAAGGGAGGTTGGCGCTCGCCATGCCCACTATCTGCGCGAACACGGGATTCGCCATCGCCTTGCGGGCGAGCAGCAGCTGGTCCGATGCGGTCGATTCCGAGCCGGCTTCGTAGCCGCTGGCATCGACGTAGGACGTGTGCGTCATCCCGAGAGCCTTGGCGGTGGAGTTCATTTTCGCCACGAACGCGTTCAAGGAGCCCGCGTCGAAACTGGCGAGAATGTCAGCCATGTTGTCGGCGGAAGGTATCAGCAGCGCTTGGAGAGCGTTCAACTCCGAGATCTGCTCTCCGGCGCTCACAGTCACAAGAGACTGGTCCTCGGCGATGCGCAGAGGAAGTGTCGCGGCTTGTGCTGCGCTGACCGTGATAGTCGGGCCCGGGTCACCAAGACCGAGCGGGTGGTCGTCGAGGACGACCAAGGCCGTCATCACCTTCGTGACGCTGGCGAGCGGTGCCGCCGCATTCTGGGCGTGCCCGGCGAGGACCTGCCCTGATGCGGTCATGATCTCCGACTCGCCCTGACTCGGAAGTGAGACCGCAGCGGGCTTGCCCGGCACTGAGCCCGGCGGCTTGGCGACGGCGAGCGCCACCGGAGGTGGAATAGCCGCGTTCGCAGCGATCGCCACGATCACTCCGGCAGCGACGAGGAGGAGCAGGGCAAAGACGCCGACGACGGCGCCGACGACGAGCGCGCTGGAGCGCTTCTTTTTCTCCTTGCTATGGGCGCCGCGAGGAATCGCTCGACTCTTTCAGCTTTGCACCCGCTTGTTGAAGGCGCGAATGCCGAGCGCGCTGAACAACACGGTGAACCCGATGAGGACCGGATAGATGACATACA
Source organism: Actinomycetes bacterium (assembly GCA_021815935.1). The sequence continues at coordinate 5,748 of JAKAZH010000027.1, read as the reverse complement.
GGTGCATGTGCGGGACTGATGTGAACGCTGCACGCATACCCTCGTTGACGTAGATCAAAGGGTTGACCAAAACCAAGGTCTGCAGCCACTTGAAACCGCCGACTTTGACCGACGCCAGACGGGTCCACTGGTAGTACGTTCCGCCGAGGAACGTGATCGGCAGCACGATGAAACCGAACATCAGGCCGATGTTGCGCGGTTCGAAAGTGCAGCCGAGAAGCAGGCCGAGAGCGCTGAACGCAATGCATGTGAGCGGAATGAGGGTCAGCGCGACGACCCACTTGACGTTGAAGGAGGGATGGACCCCGCTCGCATGGACCACGGCGGCGATCGGAAAGACTATGACCGCAGCAAGGACACCTTGAAGCACGCCCGAGAGCACTTTCGCGACAGCCACCAGCCACACCGGGCAAGGGGCTTGGACGCGATCTTCGATCTCGCGGGTGAAACCGAACTCCTGCGCAAGGGTGAGAGCCACGGTCTGCACCCCCTGGAACATCACCGAGATCCCGACCACCCCAGGCACGAGCACCGAGGCGAACGAGGCGGCGCCGCTGCCACCCCCGACAGACTGGCCGATCTCAGGGAACACGAACAAGAACACGAAGACGAGCAGGAACGGCTGCACCAACGTGCGCAGCACGAACTCGCCGAGGTGCTTTCGTAGGACCGCCAGGTCCCTGAGCAGGAGCGCCCCGAGCGCGCTGGAACTCGCCGACGCCGCACTGCGGCGGACTCCCACGTCGATCGTCGCTCCGTCGGCGTGCGAGGCGTCGTGAAGCTGTACTGATGCCATCAGTCTCTCAGCTCTTTTCCCGTCAGGTCGATGAAGACCGTCTCAAGTGTCGGCTCCTCCAGCGACATGTCGACTATGCCTATGCCGACGCGCTCCGCTGCCGCTACCACCTTGGGAAGGACACCGGTTCGGTCCCGGACGTGGATCTCGACCCCGCCGTCGGTAGTACGAAGCTTCGTGGCTTCGGGCATGTCCGCTTCCAGCTCGGAGAACAGTACGCCTGGCTCGCCCGCCACCCTGACTTTGAGGATCGTCTCGGCTCCTACGGACGCCTTCAAGCTCGCCGGCGTGTCCATCGCCAGGATCCGCCCATGGTCCATGATCGCCACCCGGTTGCAGAGCTGGTCGGCTTCTTCCATGTAGTGCGTGGTTAGAAGGATTGTCTGTCCTGCCGCGTTCAAGCCGGTGAGCACCTCCCACAGTGCAAGCCGGCTCTGCGGATCGAGGCCGGCGGTGGGTTCGTCCAAGAAGAGCACCGCCGGGCGGTGAAGCATCGCCCGGGCGACCATCAGCCTTTGCGCCATGCCGCCCGACAGGGCATAGACAGATGCCTTTGCCCACTTGGCGAGGTGGAACTGCTCGAGGAGCCGGTCGGCCTCTGATTTCGAGTCTCTCGCCGACATTGCGAAGAGGCGGCCGTGGAAATACAGGTTCTCCCAGACGTTGAGCTGGCGGTCCAGCGTGTTCTGCTGGGAGACGACTCCGATCAACTGTTTGGCGAGCGCCGGGTGTGCGACGACATCGACAGTTCCGACGTAAGCCTCGCCGGCGCTCGGTATCACGCGGGTCGTGAGCATTCCGGCTGTCGTAGTCTTGCCGGCTCCGTTCGGACCGAGCAGCCCGAAGATCTCGCCGCGTGCCACTTCCAGGTCGAGTCCGTCGACAGCTTTGAAATCGGTTCCGGGATAAGTCTTCGTCAGGCCGACGGTGCGTATCATCGCCATCGCGCCGATCGTGGCCTCGGCGGGACTCACCCTGTTAACGTTCGGGTCGTGCAGCATGTCGAAAAGCAAGGTTAGGCGACCTTTGACTGTTAGAAGTCCCGACGCGGACCAGCCGAGCCTTCTCGGTGCCGCGCTCGACGGTGTCGCTCAGGCGGTCGTCATCTGCGACCCGGCCGGGGGAGTCGTCTTCGAGAACGCCGCGGCCCGAAGGATACTGTCCTCGCGGCCTTCCGACGCCCTGCTCGCGCAGGCAGTCGACGATCTTGTGGTCGGCGCCTTGGCGGGAAACCCTTCCGAAAAGCGCGTCGAGCTGCTCTCGCCGTCTCGGCGGACCCTGGAGGTCAGGGCCTTCCCGGTATCATCCCCGCTGTTGGGGGCGGTAGCGGTGATCGACGACATCTCCGATCGGATTCGCCTCGAAGCGGTGAGACGGGACTTCGTCGCAAATGTCAGCCACGAGCTCAAAACTCCCACCGGGGCGCTCGCCCTGCTCGCAGAGACGATCGAAGGCGAGACCGATCCTGAGGTCGCGCGCCGTCTCGTGGTTCGCCTCGGAGCCGAAGCCGAAAGGCTGAGCCGCACCATCGACGATCTGCTCGATCTCTCACGTATCGAGGCCAACGAAAGCCCTGTGCTTGACGAAGTGGACCTGTCCCAGCTGCTTGACGACGCTGTCACACCACACCGGGAGGTTGCCCAAAGCATGGGGGTGCGGCTGGCGGCACCGGTAGTGAACGACGCGACCGCCGTCGTAGGGAACCGCCGAGATCTGCTGTCGGCGGTTTCCAACCTCGTCGAGAACGCCGTGAAATATTCGGAGCCCGGAGGCGAGGTCGCCGTCGAGACGGCCAGGACGCAGCGGGGCATCGAGATCACGGTCTCCGATCACGGCATCGGTATCCCGGCCCGGGATCTGGGCCGGATCTTCGAGCGTTTCTACCGGGTCGACCGGGCAAGGTCGCGCACCACGGGCGGCACCGGTCTGGGCCTCTCGATCGTCCGTCATGTCGCCACGAACCACGGCGGCAGGGTAAAAGTAAGGTCCGTCGAAGGTGAGGGATCCACTTTCTCTTTGATCCTGCCGGATTCGCGCGCCGGGAGCGACACTTGACGTCCCCGCCTGTATCGGTGCTCGTAATCGAAGACGAGGAGTCGTTTATCCAGGCGCTGTCGGTCGGCCTCGGCCGGGAGGGTTTCGAGGTGGTAATAGCAAGAGACGGAGCGGAGGGCCTCGAAATGTTCGAGGCTGCTAATCCGGACATCGTCTTGTTGGACCTGTGGCTACCGAAGCGATCCGGCCTGGACGTCTGCAGGCAGATCCGCGAGCGCAGCCGTGTACCTATCATCATGGTCACCGCCAAGAGCAGCGAAACCGACACCGTCGTCGGCCTCGAAGTGGGCGCCGACGACTATGTCACCAAACCGTTCCGTCTGAGCGAGCTTGTCGCGCGGATGAGAGCTGTGCTGCGCCGTTCGGCGAGAGCGGACGAGCTCACAGCGATCGACGAGCGCATCGTCATCGACAACTTGGAGCTCGACCGAAGCCGTCATGAAGTCTATCTCGACGCGCAGAAAATACTCCTGCCGCTAAAGGAGTTCGAGCTCCTCGAGAACCTCATGTCGAATGCCGGGCGTGTCGTCACCAGGGATTCGCTGATCGACAAGGTGTGGGGCAGAGACTACGTAGGGGACACAAAGACTCTCGACGTCCACGTCAAAAGGTTGAGGGCGAAGGTCGAGTCGGATCCTTCCCGACCGGTCAAGATCCTGACGGTCCGCGGCGTCGGCTACAAGTTCGAACCTGCCGGCACTGCGAAGCGTTCCGCCTCCGCCGCCGGAACTGATCGGCCCGGAAGTGACGGCTCTGTGTCGTCGAGGATGTCCGGCTGATGCGCGCCCGTCAGATCCGCCGTCGCGAGACCGTCGACGCAGAGCGCCTTCAAGCTTTGGAGATCTACCGCTGGGCGGACAAGCTGACAGAAGTCACGGAGCCTGAAGCTGCGATCGGAGCGACACTTGCCAAATGCCGTGAGGTTTCACAGGGCGGGGACGTCACGCTCACACTGAGCGATTACGCAAGCGGAACAAGCTGGCAGCTCGACGCTGGCGGGAGCGTGATCCGGACGCCGTATACGACCAACGAGCGGGCACCGGGCGCGCGAAGGACCATGTCCAGCGCCTTTAACATCGACGGGGCAGGAGATGGTGTCATCGTGGTTTCGCCGCCAGCAGGTGGAAGTCGCCTTGTAGGCCAGCAGATCCTTGACGTGATCGGTCGGGGTTTCTGCTCTGCTTTCACCAGCGCTCTTCGTTTGCGCGAGTGGAATGCCGAATCCGAGGCCAGGGCCTTCGACGCCCTTCATGACCCACTCACGGGTTTGGCGAACCGCAAGCTGTTCGCGACCTGCCTCGGATCGCTCCTAGCTACGGCAAGCCCTGAAGCACCGGTAGCGGTAGTTGTCGTCGACTTGGACGGCTTCAAGGACGTCAACGCAGCATTAGGCGAAATGACCGGCGACGCGCTTCTGGTCGAGGCGGCGAGACGTATCGAAGCGTGCAGCGCGCACGGGAGTTGCGTGGCCCGCCTCGGCGACGACGAATTCGCCGTCGCTGTGCAAGGCTCGGAGGGATCCTGGAGCGTGGCGGAGATAGGGCAACGGTTGGTGGCCGCGATCGAGAAGCCGTTGACACTCGATGGAGTCCAGCTGCGCCTGGCGGTGACGGTCGGCCTGAGCGAAGCCCCTCTCGACGGAAGCGTCGCGTCGGACCTGGTCGGCAAAGCCGAGATTGCGAGAGGACGCGCGCGTCTGTCGAGGCAGCGGGTCGTGTCGTTTACACAATCGCTGGACTGGGAGTCCAAGGCACGCCTCGAGATGACGAGGAGACTCGAGGAGGCGATCGACGGCGACCGCCTCGAAGTGTGGTACCAGCCCGTGGCGCGCACCGGCGACGGAACAGTGACCGGCGTCGAGGCGTTGGCCCGGTGGTCCGGGATGGGACGCGGGTACATATCTCCGAGCGAATTCATCCCGATCGCCGAGCAGTCAGGGACAATCGGACGACTGACCTGGTGGGTGATAGAACGAGCGCTGAGTGACGCCGAGAACTTGAGAGCGCAGGGATTCGACCTCACGGTCGCCGTCAACCTTTCGCCGGAGATCCTGCACATTCCAGATGTGTTGCAGCGCGTCGCCGCAGCACTGGAAGGCTGCTGCGTCCCGCCCGACAAACTGCTTCTGGAGGTGACGGAATCAGCGTTCATCTCCGAGACTCCGTTGGTCTTCGAGGCGCTCAGCGCCCTTACTCGACTGGGGATTCGGGTAGCAATCGACGACTTCGGAACCGGTTACTCGTCGCTGGCGAGGCTACGGGATTTGCCGGTCGACACAATCAAGGTGGACCGCTCCTTCGTGTCGGCAATGAGCTTCGACTCCACCGATGCAGCGATCGTCAAGGCGATACTGGAACTGGCCCGAAGCATGGGCCACAGCGTCGTAGCCGAGGGCGTCGAGGATCGCGACACGTGGGATACCCTTCGAAACCTGGGTTGCGACCTGATGCAAGGCTTCGTGCTCGCTCCGGCGATGCCGTTGGGAACCGTCGAGGACTGGCTGGGCGCTCACGCCGCAGGCACCCACAGCCTGCTTTGACATCGGGGGGACATCCCGGCCGACCTGGCCGGCCTCACGTGATCCCGTTGACCTGCGACGAGGCGATCGATGTCATGTGGGCGTTCGAGGCGGGGGTCGACGCGCTGCGAGCGGAACCGGGCGTCGTACCCGTGCTCGCTGTCACCGTAAGGGCAGGCGACGTGGGTCGCCTGCCAAACCCGCCTGTGCACTTCCCCGCAGTGGTCGTCCTCGTCGCTCGAGACGTCGGCATTTCGGGCGCCGCGGCGCCGGCAGATGTCGCATTGACAGACCTCTCGTTACCGGCGAAGCCGCCGTGGGTGGCAGTACGCGACTGCAATGCGGCGCTTGACGACCTCGCAGTTAACGTCGCCCGCTC
>JAKAZH010000269.1 GCA_021815935.1 Actinomycetes bacterium | reverse complement strand
TCGACCCGGCCGAGGAGCTGGTAGTCCAGGAAGAAAAGAGGTTTTGCGCCGCAACAAACGAGGTCGTCGACGCACATCGCTACCAGGTCGATGCCGATCGTGTCGAAACGCCCTGTAGCCATCGCCACCGCCATCTTCGTGCCGACCCCGTCGGTGCTCGACACGAGCACCGGCGCCCGGTACCCGCCAGGCAACTCGAACAGGCCGCCGAATCCTCCAATGGTTCCGATGACTCCGGGTGTGACAGCAGTCGACGCTACGAGTTCACGGATCGCTTCGACGGCTTCGTCGGCGGCGTCGATGTCGACGCCCGCTGCAGCGTAGGTGAGCCCGCCTTGCGTGGACCCGGGTTCAGACAAGAAGCTCGTCCGCCTTCGGCGCTGCCGCCGTGAACTTGACGGGAACCGCGGTCGGGTACACGCCGGTGAGGCATGCGTCGCAGAATCCCGCCCCAACAGCCCCGGTCGCCTCCTCGAGCGCCTCGAGTCGCAGGTAGGCGAGGCTGTCCGCGCCGAGGTACTCCTCGATCTCTGCGACGGTGAGGTTGGCGGCGATCAGCTCGGAGCGCGTCCCAGTGTCCAACCCGTAGAAGCAGGGCCACCTGTAAGGCGGCGACGAGATACGCAGGTGAACCTCGGCTGCGCCCGCTTCGCGGAGCATTTTGACCATGGCCCGGGTCGTGGTGCCCCGCACTATGGAGTCGTCGACGACGATCAGCCTTTTCCCTGCGATCGCGCTGCGGAGCGGGTTCAGTTTGCGTCGGACTCCATGAGCCCTTTGCGCCTGGTCGGGCACGATGAACGTGCGGCCGATGTAGCGGTTCTTGACCAGCCCGTGACCGTAGCGGATGCCGCTCGCACGGGCGTAGCCTTCTGCGGCGGGAAGGCCGGAGTCCGGGACACCCATCACCATGTCGGCGTCGACGGGGGCCTGGCTGGCGAGCAGCTCTCCCATGCGAAGCCGGGCGCCGTGCAGCTCTTGGCCGTACAGACGGCTGTCAGGGCGTGCCAGATAGACGAACTCGAAGAGACAGAGTTTGGGGTCGACGGCAGAAGCCGGCCACGGCCGGAAGGTTTGAGGTCCGTCGGCGTCGACTACGAGAAGCTCGCCCGGATCTAGTTCACGGACGAAGTGTGCGCCGACGATGTCGAGAGCGGGCGTCTCGGAAGCTACCACCCAGCCGCCGTCGAGCCTGCCGAGCCCTAGAGGCCGGAAACCGTGCGGGTCTCGTACGACGTAGAGTCGCTCGGCGTCGCATAAGACAAGGGAGAACGCCCCCTCCAACCCCGGGAGCACCTGAATCAGTGCAGCAAGGAGATCCGACTTCGGGTGCGAGTCGAGGTGGCGTACCAAGAGCTCCGTTATGACGTCCGAGTCGCTCGTCGCCGTCCCCGGCAGCATCCCGGCGGCGGCAGCCAACGCCTCCGTGTTGGTCAAGTTCCCGTTGTGGCCGAGGGCGAACTCGACCGGAGCGTCGCGCTCCGGGTTCGGCGCGGTCACCCGGTACACCGGCTGGGCGTTGTGCCACGACGATGAGCCGGTCGTCGAGTAACGCGTGTGGCCGATGGACAGGAACCCTTGGAGCCCGGCGAGCTTGTACTCGTTGAAGACGTTGGCTACGAGTCCCATGTCTTTGACCACGACGACACCGCCTGCGTCGCTTACGGCCATACCGGCCGATTCCTGGCCGCGATGCTGCAGCGCGTAGAGCCCGTCGAAGGTCATGTGCGCGACCTGGTTGCCGGGCGAGTACACGCCGAACACGCCGCACGCCTCCCGGGGTGATCCGACGTCGGCGTCCTCATCCATCTCGGACGCATCAGGACAGCCGGGCGCGCCGAACTCGGCGAGGCGGTTCATAGACACGTGCCCCATCTTCTCACGCGACGAGTCGCTAGCGCTCGGCAACGACGTACTCCCCCGCATCGGGGGCGCGGTCGTCAGGGCGGGTAGTTCGGTCGGCCTACACCCGCCCGCTCCGCACGGCCGGCCGCTTGGCTCCCAAGGGAGCCAAGGGTCACCGTCAAAAATGGTCAGGATCGCATTTTTGCTCTGTCAGGCTGACCAAAAACGTCGTAATTCCGTCACTTTTGGTACCCGATCTTTATCCGCCAAAAACTTTGTCCAAAAAGCTCCCAAAATTCCGCACCTTTTGGTACCAAAGATTTCCGCCGGCGAGATCCTGTCCAAATTTGACGCTTCCTCAGTGCCCGTCGATCCCGCCGGGCGCCAGGAGAGCCGGAAGTGCCCCGGACCAGGCCGCTGTAAGGTCACCGAGATCCACGTCGAAAGCGCCTCGTATCACTACCCGGTCGCCTCCGGACCGTCCCACCACGTCGGCGCTCAAACCGCACTCGCCCCCCCGGCGAAGGACCTCCGCTACGTCGCCGTCGGCGACGCAAAGGACGACTCTGGACGGTCCCTCACCGAAGAGATCCAGGGCGCTCGGACCGGAACCGCCCAGACCCCTCGCGCCCAGACCCCCGGCGCCTCGCTCGACAGGGAGCGTCACGTCGAAGCCGCACCCCGACGCGGCAGCCATCTCGGCGAGTGCGACCGCGACACCACCCTCCGACACGTCGTGGACGCCGAGCGGAAGACCATCCCCGACTAGTGCCCCGACGAAACCGAGCAGGTTGCGGTGCGCATCGAAGTCGACTGCGGGGAGGCTCTCCCCCCGTCCGCGATGGCCGTGGATCTCCACCGC
>JAKAZH010000268.1:2408-2721 GCA_021815935.1 Actinomycetes bacterium | reverse complement strand
ACTTCGTGGGGTGTCCGCCTGACCGACGAGTCGGCCCTCGGCTGCGACCTTGACCCCACGACGACGGTCAAGGTGATGGGCGTCGTCTCCAAGGCAGCGCAAGGCTGCCCCCACTGGGCGTCGACCTGGACGCGCCTCGTCGACACCGCCAACCCCGACGTGGTGGTCGTTCTGCTCGGACGCTGGGAGACCTTGGAGCGCTACTGGCACGGCTCGTGGACGACCGTCGGCAACCCGGCCTTCGACGCCCACCTGCGCTCGGAGCTCGCCGATATCGTCGACATCTGCTCAGGGCACGGGGCGAAAGTGGTGT
>JAKAZH010000268.1:0-2398 GCA_021815935.1 Actinomycetes bacterium | reverse complement strand
GGACATGAACATCCCTGCGCGCACCGACGCATTCAACGCCGACGTCGCCTCAGTCGTCAAGGCAGACCCCGCGAAGGCCTCTCTGATCGACCTCAACCGGCTCCTCGACCCGGCAGGGCACTACACCTCCTACGTCGACGGCATAAAGGTGCGGGAAAGCGACGACGAGCACATCTCCAAAGCCGGCGGCGAATGGCTCCGACCGGCGCTTCTCCCCCAGGTAGCAGCCCTCGGCGCCACCCATCGTGCAACCTGACGGGCTTCCTCGCGCCGCCCTCCGACGACAAGCGTGTAACGTAGAAAGGGAGGATACTCAGATGGGTTTCATGGCGGTGCAGCAGCCTTCGCACCCGGTCTCCGGGATTGGAACGTCGGGGTTACCGGCCGCTCTTCTCGCCCTCGTCGTTCTCGCTGTCGTCGCAGCATCCGTGTGGATGCTCGCCCAAACCTGGCGTGACAGCCGTGACGGCGGGGCCCGCCGTCTCGTACTCGAAGCCCAAAGGTGGCTCCGGCACCACTAGTTACCTTCACGCAATACGTGCGCCCTTCTAGAGCACTGCCGTAACGGGATCGGCTACTGCGACAGCAGCCCAGCTTCGACAACTGTCGTACTGCATGTCCTACCATACTGCCACGGTGGTACTTGAGAAGCGCTCCGTGTCCCAGTACCCAAACCTAGCTGCCGAAATCGACAAGGCGGCGGCCGAGGCCGGAACCGCATTCAGCGGGTGGTTGGCCGAGACCGCAACCCACCGGCTCCGTCTCGAAGAGGGTCGTAAGGGCATCCAGGCCTGGGAGGCCGAAAACGGCCCGCTCACTGACGAGGAGCGGGCCGAAGGGCGGGCTCGTGCCCGGCGCTCGCTCGGCCGGACGTGGTGAAGGTCACCTACGACACCGGGGCACTGATCGCCGCTGAGCGCAACGACCGTCGCATGTGGGCACTGCATGACGGCTACAACGCTGAGGGCATTACACCGCTCGTCCCCGCCCCGGTCCTGGCCGAAGCCTGGCGGGGTGGCGCCCGCCAAGCACATCTCGTTCACCTCCTGCGCCCGTGTGAGATCGAGGAGATGACCGCTGCACAGGCGCGAAGGATCGGGGAACTCGTAGGCGCATCTGGGCTCGACGACATCACCGATGTGGCTGTGGTCGAGATCGCCATCCGACTCGGAAGCCGCGCTCCGGTCGTCACGTCCAACGCAGCGCACATCCGCCAGGTAGCCGACGCCGCCGGAGCGAAGTTGCCGATAGAAGAAGTCTGAAACTTCCAGCGGAAACCCTACGTGTCGGTGAAAGCCCCGTCGAGCAGCACCTTGAAACGGTCGAGGTCGGCGCTGTCGCCGTCGATCTCGTCGAGCGGGTCCGACGCACGCAGATACCGCCGGGCGTGGATGGCTGCGACGAGCGCTTTGCGGCCCGAGCATGCGTCCCCGCCGGCGCCCCTTTGCTCCGCCCCGACCTGGTCCAAGAGCGCGGCTGACGTGTAGATCGACGAGAAGAGCTGGCTGAGCGGGAACAGCCTCGCCTCCGCGATATCCGACTCGAGTGCTTTCCAGCGCCGAACGGCGCGCTTCGCAGTTTCGAGACCTGCCGCTGTCAGGTCCTTCGCCACGCGCTGGTCCTCAGTGACGTCCGGGGCGGCATCCACGGCGGCGCCCACACGTTCGAATAGCGCTTCGTGGGCCTGCTCGCGCTCCATTGCCCGGCGGACGTCGAGGCAGAGGATGTTGTCGGCGCCCTCCCAGACCGTGTTGACCTGGGCGTCGCGCAGGATCCGCGCGACCGGCCACGTCTCGATGTAGCCGTTGCCGCCGTGCAGCTCTACTGCGTCGCTTGCGACTGTCACGCCGAGCCTCGCCGCACGCAGCTTCGCTAGCGGAGCGGACAGCCGCAGCCGCTGCCCGAGGTAGCCGTCGAAGACCGCCGCCTGGGCCGCCTCGACTTCGACGATCATCTCCGCCAGCTTCCGTTTGACCAGAGGCTGGTCGATGAGACTCGCCCCGAAAGCCTCACGCGCCCGGCTGTAGCAGACCGACTCCACGAGGGCGCGCCTCGCGCAGCCGACGCCCATCATCGCTATCCCGAGGCGCGCACCGTTGGTGAGGCGCATCATCGCAGCGAGCCCGCTCGCACCCCGACCGCCCCCCGCCGGGAGGGTCCCGACAGACGCCGACGTCCCGGCCGCACCGGACCCGGAGGGCGGGGCGAGCAGGAAAGCCTCCGCAGCGTCGAGCTCAACCTCCCCCGACGGCACCGACTTGGTCCCGAGCTTGTCCTTGAGCCGGCGGATACGTATCCCGTTGCGGCTGCCGTCGCGCCGCTCGGAGAGCACCAGGAAAGGCATGACGCCCCGCACCCCGTCGACGCCTCCTTCTATCTTCGCCAACGCGACGAACGC
>JAKAZH010000267.1 GCA_021815935.1 Actinomycetes bacterium | reverse complement strand
TCGCGTCCAACAGCGTGACGCTTTGGATGCGGTTCCTGGAACGACCCGGACCGGGGTCGGCAACCCGACCTGCGTCGATCGACTCCTGCACCGACGCGACGGCGAGCTCGACTCCCAGGTCGGCGACCCGCCTGTCCCTGAAGGCGATGACCTCGTCGAAGTTGTCCCCCGTGTCGACGTGAAGAAGAGGAAACGGTATACGCCCCGGCCGGAACGCCTTCTCCGCGAGGTGCAACAGCACCGCCGAATCCTTACCAGCGCTGAAGAGCAGAACCGGCCGCTCACACTCCGCGACCACCTCCCGCAAGACGAACACGGCATGAGCCTCGAGAGCGTCGAGATGATCCAAGGCCCGCGCTCGCTGCGCCCGCTGCACTGCCTGCACTGCCTGCACTGCCGTAGGTCGCTCTGCGGGACGTGCAGCACGGGCGTACGCCTCGACTGGGGGGAACGTGATCGTCATTGGCTTCCTATCCGAACTTCTGGGCCGGCCGAGGGTGCAGCAGGCTGAGCGCTCTCAGAAGTGACAAGCACCTCCGCTTACTCAACGAATATATCAATATCCCGATCACATTAGTCATCTATTATAGTTGTCTTACGAAACTCCTCTCTTCGCACCTCGGGCCATCCCACCACGGCAAGGACATTTCATGGAATCCGGCACCTCTCCCACTACCTCGACGGCGCCGTCTCGGCTCCACGATGAGCTGGACTCGCGATCCGCCGAGTTCGAGTCGGCTCAACCGTCCGAGATAATCGCCTGGGCGATCAAGCGCTTCGAAGGGTCAGTGTCGGTGGCATGCTCGTTCCAGGACCCCGTACTGGTCGACCTTGCCGTCAAGGCGGACCCGAACATAGAGATCATCTTCTTGGACACGGGCGCGCACTTCCGAGAGACACTGCGATACGTCGACGAAGTACGTCGCCTCTACAACCTGAATCTGCGGGTCCTCGAACCAGGCCTCGAAGCCGACGCCTGGCCTTGCGGTTCGCAAAGGTGCTGCGAGTTACGAAAAGTCGAGCCGCTCGAGCGCGCCCTCGCCGGACGCGCCGCCTGGGTCACCGGGCTCAAGCGCGTAGACGCGGACACACGCCGCCACACTCCGATCGCAGCGTGGGACGCCAACCGGGGAATGGTCAAGATCAACCCGCTCGCCGCCTGGACCGACGACGACATCGCTGGCTACATCGACGAGCACGACCTCCCCGCCCACCCCTTGATGTCGCAAGGCTACCTGTCGATCGGTTGCGCCCCGACGACCCGCGCGGTCGCACCCGGCGACGATCCCCGCTCTGGCCGTTGGGCCGACTCCGAGAAGACCGAGTGCGGCCTGCACCTGTGATAAGCGAGCCCGGCTAGCCAACTCGGCGAGCACGTCCCTGCCAGTAGGGCTCCCTAAGGTCCTTCTTCAGCACCTTGCCGCTCGGGTTGCGAGGCAGGGCATCCAGCCACTCGACGCCGGACGGGCACTTGAACCCGGCGAGGCGCTCCCGGCAGAAGGCGAGCAGCTCGGCTTCGCTGACCTGCGATCCGGGTGACCGGACGACCATGGCGAGAGGGGTCTCTCCCCAGCGTTCGCTCGGTATCCCGATGACCGCGACGTCCGCGACGCCGGGGTGGGCCATCATCGCGTTCTCGACTTCGGCCGGGTAGATGTTCTCCCCGCCGGAGACGATCATGTCCTTGACCCGGTCGTGGACGTAGAAGTAGCCGTCCGCGTCGCGATACCCGGCGTCGCCGGTGCGAAGCCAGGCGTCCGCGGTGATAGCGGCCCGAGTCTGGCCCTCCATGTTCCAGTAACCCGCCATCACTGTCGGGCCCTTGACCCAGATCTCGCCGACCTCCCCGGTGTCTGATTCGCGGCCGCTGGCGGAGTCGACGATCTTGGCTTCGGCACCCGGGATAGGGATCCCGACAGCGCGCAGGCGGTGGCGGTTGGGGCCGTCAGGATCGTGGTCTTCTGCGGGTAGGTAGATGATAGTGCCGGTCGACTCGGTGAGACCGTATGCCTGCACGAACTTGCATCCGAATGTGCGCACGGACGCTGCCAGAACTTTCTCCGAGATCGGCGAGGCGCCATAGAGCAGAGCCTGCAGAGCCGAGAAGTCTTTGTTGTCCACGTCGGCCACGGCGAGCATGAAACCGAGAACAGCGGGCACGAGGAAACCGTGAGTCACCTTTTCTCGGACGATCGTGTCGACGAAACGGTCAGGGACTATGTCACGTATCAAGACGTTCGTGGCCCCTTGGGATATTCCGGCCAGCAGCCAGCCGCCTCCGCCGATGTGATAGAGGGGCATCGGGACCACGCTCACCGAGTCCGGGCCCAGACCCATCGCCTGCGGATACAGGTCCATACCGGACGTCAGGTTCGAGTGCGTGAGCTGGACACCTTTTGGCAGGCCGGTAGTCCCCGACGAATAGAGCTGGTAGGCGACGTCGGTGGTCTTCGAGGCGACGCGCGGATCGTCGCTCGGATAGGCGTCGCGCCAGCGAGCGTAGTCGGCGCCGGTGGTCACTATCCGCACGCCTTGGAGATCCCCGGATATCTTGTCGGCGAGTGCGGCGAACTCGTCGCCGACTACGAAAACCTTTGCCCTGCTGTCGGAGACGATGTACGCGACTTCGGGCGCGGCGAGCCGGTAGTTGACCGGGCAGGGAACCGCGCCCAGTTTCGCTGCTCCGAAGAACAGTTCCACCTGCTCCGGGCTGTTCTTGTCCAGGAACGCTACGCGATC
>JAKAZH010000266.1 GCA_021815935.1 Actinomycetes bacterium | reverse complement strand
TTGCACAAGCGCGAGCGTGTAGGCGTCCGGCTCTACCGGAAGGTCTCTCACGAGCACTGAGGGATCGACCGATTTCGCTTCGGACTCGTATAGGAGCATGAGCGCCCGCTCGCGGGCCTCGCGCCGGCTGGATGTCGACGCCAAGCAGCTCAGGCCCGGGTCAGGTATTCGCCGGAGCGGGTATCGACTTTGACCCGCTCGCCGATGTTTACGAAAAGCGGCACCTGGATAGTCAGGCCCGTCTCGAGGGTGGCGGGCTTGCGGGCGCCCGACACGCGGTCTCCTTGCAGGCCCGGCTCCGTCTCGGTCACAGTCAACTCCACCGAGGCAGGCAGGTCCACGCCGACGATCTCCCCGTCGTAGAGCTGGATCACGGCGGCGTCGCCCTCCTTCAGATACGACGCAGCGCTGCCGAGGGACGCCTTCGGGGTCTGCAGCTGCTCGTAGTCGGTCGTGTCCATGAACACGTAGCTTTCGCCGTCGGGGTAGAGGTACTGCATCTCCCGTTTGTCGATCAGCGCCTGGTCGAGCTTCTCGTCCGCCCGGTAGGTCCGCTCTATCACAGCGCCGCTGCGGATGTTCTTCAGCTTCGTCCTGACGAACGCCCCGCCCTTGCCGGGCTTGACGTGCTGGAACTCCACTACGGAGAAAAGGCCTTCCGTCAGGTTCAGGGACATCCCGTTCTTCAGGTCATTTGTGGATACGGCAGGCATGGTCTCTTTTTTCCCTAGATGAGCTCTTTGGCGGTCATGGTGAGCGGGCGGCACCCGTCGTCGGTGACAACGACGGTGTCCTCGATGCGGACTCCACCCAGGCCAGGCAGGTAGATTCCCGGCTCGACGGTCACCACATGTCCCGCGACGAGTGTATCCCCGGATGCGCTCGACACTGAAGGCGCTTCGTGAATGTCCAAACCGACGCCGTGACCTGTTCCGTGGACGAAGCGCTCCGAGAGCCCCGCTTCGGCGATGATGTCCCGGCAGACCCGGTCGATCTCCGCTGCCGCGACCCCGGGACCGACAGCGGCCACGCCCGCAGCCTGAGCTTGCGCAACGACCTGGATGGCGCGCCGTAGCTCCGGGTCGCTCGGCGGTGTCGTCCAGACGGTTCGGGTCATGTCCGAGCAGTAACCGTCGAAACGCGCCCCGAAGTCGAGTACCACTGCCTCCCCGTCCTCTATTCGCCGGGCGCTCGGACGGTGGTGCGGCTTCGCGGCGTTCGGGCCGGAGGCGACGATGGTCTCGAAGGACGGCTCGGCGGCACCGAGCTCGCGCATCTCGAAGTCGAGGCGTCGGGCGAACTGCTCCTCCGACAGGCCGTCGCCGAGCTGCGGGAGCAGCTTTTCGAGCGCGGAGTCGGCGATGCGTGCGGCTTCGGCCATGCGCGCCAGTTCGCCAGGGTCCTTCTTCGCCCGCAACCTCTCGACGAGGCCGTCGGTGGCAGCCAACTCGACGCCGGGGAACCAGTCGGATCGAAACGCACGGAGCGCCGTCCAAGTGACATTCCCGGCTTCGAGGCCGAGCGTGGCATCCGACGAGGCGTCCACGAAACCGCGAAGCGCGTCGCGCTGGCGCGTGACGCCGCCGACGTCGATGCGCACCTTCGCCCCCGAAGCTGCGATCTGCTCGCCAGCCTGAGTCTCGTAACGCCCGTCGGTTACGAGCAGCGCTTCGTCGGCGCCGACGACGAGCAGGGCTGCCGAGCCGGTGAACCCGGTCAGGTAGCGGATGTTCGTCAAGGAAGTGACCAGGAGGGCCGAAAATTCTGTCAGCTCCCGACGTAGGGTAGCGAGTCGCGAGGAGACGGCCATCGGTTCCATCATGGGCACCCACAGTAACGCCGATTACAGTGTTCACGTGAGGGCAAGGAGCGTCCTGTGAGCGCATTGCTCGTCGTTGCCGCCGGCCTGTACGGGCTGGTCATCGGCTCGTTCCTCAACGTGGTGATCCACCGGGTTCCTCTCCACCAGTCGGTGGTGCGACCACCCTCCGCGTGCCCGTCGTGTCAGAGCCGCATAGCGCCCTTCGACAACATCCCTCTCCTGTCGTGGCTGGTCCTGCGAGGCCGCTGCAGGTCGTGCTCCGCGCCGATCTCGGCGCGCTACCCGGCCGTCGAGGCGCTCACCGCCCTGGTGTTCGTCGCCACGGCGCTGCGCTTCGGTTGGAGTGCCACCCTTCCCGCTGAGATCATCTTCGTTGCAGGGCTGATAGCGCTCTCGTTCATCGACTACGACCACCTCCTGCTGCCCAAAGCGGTCGTATACCCGCTGGGGGTGTTGGTGCTTGCCGGACTGGTCGTAGCTGCGGGAGTGGACGGGAGCTGGCACAGGCTCGGTGTTGCCTTGATATGCGCCGGTGTCGAGTTCGGGCTTCTGTTCGCGATAAACGCTGCCAGCCCCCGGGCCCTCGGCTTCGGCGACGTCCGCTTCGGGCCCGTTATCGCCCTCGCCCTCGGCTGGCTCGGCTGGCGCTACGCGCTGGTCGGCTTCTTCGCTGCGAACCTTCTCGGCGCCCTAGTTGGTGTTGCTCTCATCGTGGCTCACAAGGCGGGCAGGCGCACGCCGATCCCCTTCGGAGTGTTCCTCTCGGCGGGGGCGTTCCTCGCGTTGATGTTCGGTAGCGCCATCCACTACCCCGCTTGAGCGGAGATGTTCCGCTTCTCGTAGATCGGCGAGAAACGACGATCCCTCGCTAAAGCTAAAGATTCCTATGACCGGACCGAAAGTTCTTTGATGTGGGCGGTCC
>JAKAZH010000265.1 GCA_021815935.1 Actinomycetes bacterium | reverse complement strand
CAGCGCGATCCCTGCAGAGAATGTCGTCCGCAGAGAGGCTGCGAGAATGCAAGTGTGGGACTCCGGTTGACCATCGCGATCGACGCCGAGAGCGTTCGCTCTGGTGAGAGCCTGAGCGGGCGCCCCTGGATCACCAACAGTGGAAGTGAGCCGATCCACGCGCGGACCCTCAGAACCGTGTTCGGCGGTGTCGCCTTGCCCGGCGGCGATCGACTGCTAGGCTAGTTCCGCGGCCCCCAGACTCCCGTCGGACCGAGCCGGGTTTGCATCGTTGCTGGAACGGCCCACGAACTGCATCTTCTGGTAGCGACCGACTCAGGCTGGGCCGAGCCGTTGCGCCCCGGCGTTTACAAGATCCTTGCGTACGCCGAGGTCCTGGTCGACGGACCTCCCCAGCGAAACCTGGAGTTGCGTGCGGTGGGACCTCTCCTGAAGCTCGTCGACTCGTAACCGGCCACCGCTGCCTCGAACGAACGAACGAAGGCGTCGAGCGCGTACCACGCGATCTGCGCTCGCTGCCGGGATGCGCCAGTCGGGCCAGCGAGCGGAACGACGGGTCGGTCGTTCCGTGTCTCGCCGCGCAGCGTGTTGGAAGGGGAGCTCAGCGTAAGTCTTGCGGTGATGTGCTGCCGGGTGGGACGAGGGTCGGTGGACGCTTGCGCAGTCGCCCCACCGCTGCACTGTAAGCAGGTATGCTAACAACGGTGACGGATGCTGCGACTCTCGTCAGGGAAGCCCGGCGCAACGCCGGATTGTCGTTGCGCGCCCTGGCCGAGCGCGCGGACGTCTCCTTCACGACGGTCTTCCGCATCGAACACGACCAGCTCGACCCGACTACGGGGACGCTACGCAAGCTGCTGGGCGCGCTGGGCCAGGAGCTGGAACTGGGCCGGTCAACCTCGGCGCGAGGACCCCAACTGGCCGAGCTCTTCGACGCCTGGTCTACGGACCGGGCCGGTCAGGACCAACCCGACTGGACCCGACTGCGGGCCTTCCTTGACCACCTCGGCCGCCGTCCGGACAACTCGGCTCGAGCTGTCCGCTCCAGGCCCCCGGCGTCCGGCTCAGCGTTCTTCGACAACCTGCTGGCTGGCATCGCCGAGAAGGTCTCCGATGACAGCGGCACACCCCGACCCGCTTGGACCAAGAAGATTCCCCCGCTCGCCGTCACCTGGGAGGGGTTCGGCACACCGCGCATGCGGGCGGCGGCGGCTGCGGCCACCCCGCCACAACTGGCCTGCCGGAAGGTCTTCATCCCGACCGCCAGCTTGTGGCGGCAGGCCGAATGACGGCCGCCCGTCCGCTCACCGGCGCCGAGATCATCGAGCTGGTTGCCGAAGTGCCTGAGCGGCTCGATCTCGGCGGAACACAACATGTGGTGGTCATCG
The DNA here is from genome assembly GCA_021815935.1 of Actinomycetes bacterium. Next base: position 1,364 of record JAKAZH010000265.1, on the reverse strand, counting down.
TTGGCGGGTCGCTGCTCGCATGGCGGGGACTGCGCGCCAGCACCGAGGACGTCGACAGTGTCACCCGCTTCGATGACGAGTTGAGGCGAGCAGTGGAACAAGTCGCCGCAGCCCACGACCTTCCGACCGCCTGGCTGAACGACAACGCCTCCATTTTCCTCCCCGCCACCTTCGCACGCGACGACTGCGACGTGTTGATGGACCACCAGCGCTTGCTCGTCCTCGGCGCCCCACTCAAGGTCGTCTTCGTCATGAAGATGTAGCGAGCTGACCCCAACGATCAGGCGGACATGGTCGCCATCTGGCCGCAGACGGGTTTCCGCAGCGCCCAAGAAGTCGTCGACGCCTTCTTCGCGGCCTATCCGCACGCCCCGGACGACCCTCACCTCGATCAGTTCGTCATCGAGGTCGCTTCCCGGGCCGGCCACAGCCTTCCGCTTCACTGAAGACGAAGGCAGGGAGCCACCGCACCCCGGGTCCCATACCGAACAACGCACCTGGTTGCCGCCGGTGGGATAGGTCCTGCCACCGCCCGGGAATGCAGATCGACGGATCTGGCGTCGGATCGGCGGACACCAAACCGTGCTGGAGATTGAGCCTCCGGAGCAACATCGCCGGCGCCCGTGGCCACTATTCAGACCGAAGGATCCGCCTCGCCGCCTGGAGGCCTGGTCGGGCTGCCTCTGGGGCCGCGAGTACCCCCGGGGTAGGATGAGGCGATGATACGTCGCCCCGAGGTTGAGGAGCTGGATCTCGCAGCGGACCTTCTGGGGCGCCTCGCTGATGAGCACGGGCTCTCGAGCCTTCGGCATGGGAGCGAGGCTGGAGAGCTGGTTGCCGATGTCGGCGCCGAGCGCACATACTTTGATGTGATTGCCTTCGAGGACGAAGTAGAGGCTCGGCTCGGGTGGCGGCCGGCCGTGGTTTCCTCTGGTGCCCCGGGCGCCCGGCCGGGGTTGAGGTTGAAGGGCCGCACCTACGCCGCGTGAGCGTGCGGCGGCGGCGAGGGTTGAACTCCAAGCGGCGTTGGAGGCCCTCGACGAGCTTGGAGCTCTGGTGACCGAAGACGAGAGCGCGTACGAATCAAGTGCACACCGGCGAGCCCGGGTGCATTACCTCTGGATAGTGGTCGGCAGCCGCTTGAAGAACTACTGCAAGGTGATGGCTATTTCGAGGGCAGCGGGATCGTTCGGTCAGGCGATCGGCCTTCGCCACATTCTGGCTTCTACCGGCCCTGGTCAGGTGGACGACGGCATCGTGTGGCGGACCTCGGTCAACGAGCTCCCCGCCCTCCGTGAAGCCGCGTGCGCGAGACGTTGGATGCCCGTGCGGCGTGAACTGAATCGCCCTGGAAATGGTGGAGG
>JAKAZH010000264.1 GCA_021815935.1 Actinomycetes bacterium | reverse complement strand
GTGATCCCTGCCGAGGTCAGGTTGCCAACGGCCGCCCAGGTCCTCCGGCGCGCCTCGGGGTCGAGCCCGGTCGTCGGCTCGTCCAAGAACAAGACCTCGGGTCGACCGACGATGCCGATGGCGAGATCGACTCGGCGTCGCTGGCCACCGGAGAGGACGCCGACGCGGGTCCGCGCGTCGTCGGTGAGGTCGACGAGGTCGAGCACCTCGCCGACCCGCAGCGGTGCCGGGTAGAGCCCGGCGAACAGTTTGAGCGTGTCGGCCACGGTGAGCTCGGCGTCCAGGCTGGTCGACTGGAGCACTAGCCGGGCTTTCAGCACATGCAGGTGTGATGTCTCCCGACCCTTGACCTGGTACTCTTCAGCGAGGTCTACGTGGATCGACCCCGAGTAGCTCGAGGATCTGGGCCTGGAGTGGCGGCGGTCTTGGGATCTGGGCCGGGTCGGTTCCATCGGCCGGTATGAGCCGTAGGTGGGAGAGGGTGGCAAAGATGAGCCGTCCGGTGGGCTTAGCCGGCCGTCCTGCCCACAGCCCGGCGAGTTTCACCGCGGGGATGAGGGCCAGACGCACTGCTCGTTCGACCAGGCTGAAGATGAGCAAGGCCAGGCAGATGACGCTGATGAGTGCCTCAATGCGGCGATTGTTCTTCAAGAACATGGGTGCAACGGCGATCGGCCCTTTGAAGTTGGAGTAGCGCCGTTCCGCCGCCTCTTGGCCCTTGTAGTTGGCAAGCACCTCGGCGGTGCTGACCTCGGGTCCGAGGTTGGTGAGCAGTGCATACCATCCGTGGTCTCGGCAGCTGCGATCCCGCCTGCGCGAGTCCGTACAGCGTCGTGTCGACGACGCAGGTTCCATGGTCGAGCCCCTGTCGCTGCACGCCCTCAGTCGTGAGGTCCTTGTCGGCGTCCGGGAAGATCAGCGATGCGGACGTGCGGTTGTCGACTCCGCCGTCGAACACCGCTACCTGGGGCTCGTCAGCGAGAGGAGCAACAACCGCTGGCGGCGTGACACGCCCGATACGACCGGCGCCTCGCAGCGAGATCGTCGGCACCGGACGGATCGGTGGCATCGGCCGAAGGGCTCGAAGTGGATTGAAACGGGCGACCTCACGAGCCGCCGAGCCGCGCAGGCTGATCGGAGCAAACGTCAGTCCGCCCACTCGGCGCACGTACTCGCGGTGACTTCTCCCACCGCGCTGCTCCACCAACGCGAACCACTTTTCGACCGTCGCATTATTCGCGGCCACCGGCTCGCCGTCAACCGTCGTAGCCGGATGGAGCACGGCTTCCCAGACAATCTCCTCGGTCTCGTCCTCCGGCACGCGGAGAACCACCTCGTCGGGTTCGCGCATCCCAACGTCATCCAGCTTCCGCAGTTCGGCGAAGGCCTGCTGCTCGGTCCGTCCCCTGCCAGGCCGCTCGACGAGCCGCTGGAAGCGTTCCAGTCCCTCGTCCTCGACGGCGAGGATCAGGCGGCGCGTAACAGTTTCCTGCTCACGCCGGGCCGTCTTGTACGTGTCAGGTGCAGAACGAGAGCCGACCGTCACCGCACCCAATTCGTTCAGCAAAGCGCCTGGGAAGTGACTTGGGGCAAGGTAGTTCGGGAGGAGCTGCGTCTCGATGTAGAGCCGGTCGCACCGCAGCTCCTCGGAAAGCTGGATCGCTCGGGCAACGACGCCCTGCACCAATGGGAGAAGGAGCGCTTGCGCCTCTTGTGCCGTCTGCGGTTCGTAGTGTGTGCCTCCACCCGTCGGTGGTTGTTCGACGGAGAGCCGCATGCGTTCTCCTTGCAAGAAGAGCAGGCGCTGCCGATTCCGAGAGGGCTGCATGCTCATGCGCCCAACGCTCCTTTTGCCCGCTTCAGCCCGGCGCTGACGGTCGGATGGCTGACACCCGTGAGCGTTGCGATCTGGCGGCTCGACATTTCAAGGCGCTCGGACAGAGCAAGCCAGAGGCGGTCACGCTCTCCCCGCTGGCCGTCGACACGTTGTGCAAGAGTACGGAGCAGCTGGTCTCCGGGAGCGGTGCCGTTCAACACTGCTCGTCGCATTCCCAGCTCCCACAGTCGCTTGATGTCAGAGCCGCTCCACCCTGCAGTCATCTCGGCAATTAACGGAACCACGCTGTCGGCGTCTGCCGTGGTTCTCGAGGCGAGGTGCTCCAGGATGGCACGACGCTCTGGCTCGCCCGGTAGCCCAAAAACGATGTGGCGGTCGAAGCGACGATCTACCGCTTCATCGAGAAGCTGGAGGTGGTTCGTCGCTGCGACAAGGAGGTTGTCGTCCGGCCACCGGTCCAGTTCAAGCAGGATTACATTGACGAGACGCTTCAGCTCGCCGATATCCGATTCGTCGTTGCGTCGCTTGGCGATCGCGTCGAACTCATCGAGCAGCATCACGCATGGGCCGGACTTTGCGTACTCCAGGACCGACTGAATGTTCCGGCCGCTCGATCCAAGGAAGCTGGAGACCACGCTCGCGAGGTTCACCGAGACGAGCGGCACCCCAATCTCGCGGGCGAGCCATTGGGCGGCCATCGATTTGCCTACTCCAGGAGGCCCGCTCAAGAGCAGCGTCCGAGTAAGAGGAAGTCCCACGGCCTTCAGCTCGGGGGCTCGGCGGCGCTCCTCGACCACCTCGACCACCTCCTCCATGGCGGCTGCGCTAAGGACGAGGCCGACCCCGTCCGTGTTGGCCTCTACTGAGACCAAGGTGTCCGTACCTCCTTGGTCCGTCGGAACCTCACCGGCGCCGAAGCGAAGCCCCGCCGGGGGCGCCGCAGTCATCGCGTC
>JAKAZH010000026.1 GCA_021815935.1 Actinomycetes bacterium | reverse complement strand
ATTCTGCGCCTGCCGACGTGAAGAAAGGCGAAGAATTCAGTCGTAGTATCCCGAATGTATGTAAATCGCCGGGATGCCTTCCTCGTGGAACATCGTCACGTTGCGCCGGTCGTCTTCGAAGGCGAGCAGAGCCTCGAAACCGAACTCGCGCAGCTCCCTGAGGGAACGACGCTTGAAGTCGGGGGCCGAGTCGTAATCGCCCCGGTCGCGCATGACGAGGAGGTCCCAGCGCAGGTTGAACCGGGCGAGCCAGGCGAGAGTGTGCGGCGCCACCCACGAAGGTCGAGCGGTGAGAAGAATGACCGAGAGCCCAGCGTCGAGGAGTTCCAGCAACCTTGCCACCTCCTCGATCAGAGGATCGTCGCCGCAAGAGTCGAAGAATGCCTCCCAGTTCCTGCGACGGCCCTCCAGGAAGTGCTGGCGGTTGGCGGCGTCCGAAAGGACCCCGTCGACGTCGAATATGACGGCCCGTCCGCCGACGACACCCGGCTCACGCCAGGTCCAGTTCGGCTTCGCTGCGCCACCGGTGCTCAGGCTGTGCTCCATGTAACCGCTCTCAGGTTACCTGCCACGGGGACGCCCGAAGAGCTCTCCGGCGGCCGGACCGCCGAGAGGGCGCGAAGCGACACCGCCCGGCCGGGACTCAGCCAGTATCCGCCGAGCCGGGTCGCCCGTTCCGCGTCGAGGCGAACGCTGTCATCGGACCATTCCTCGACTGCGACGAGTCGACCTTTCGGCGCGAGCCTCAGCGCGTATCTGAGCCACTGAGCAGCGCCGACCGGCACAACTACGGCGTCGCCGTCTGTGGAGTCGACGCCGGTCAGCTCGCGTGGAAGCCCGCCGGGCGGGGGCGGAACGGTTATGTCGCCTAGCGAACGGGCTGCGCCTTCCGTCGCCGCGACGCGAACCTCCATCCAACGTTCGCGTGAGGCGATCCCAGTCGTATCATTTTCAGCGGAGACCTCTCCGGTGACGTACAGGTCGAAAGCCTTTGCGCCGAGCACGCCGATCGCCACCACTGCTCCGCTCGCAGCACCGTCGAAGCCTGCGCCCAGATTCGAGAGTTCCGGGAGGTCACGCATGCAGGTCACGAGGGGGCCGACTCCTTGCTTGAGGGCTGCTTCCTCCTCCCCGTGGTCACGGGAATCAAGCGCCCCCCGTCCCGGTGGAGACGCCCGGGAACCGTCGGCGGTGAGGTTATCGCTGACCGGATAGAGCGTCTCCGGCTCCTCCAGGGCCACTTTGGCACTTACCCGCGCCCGAGCGACCACGCCATCTGCGGCTGTCGATTCGACGACCACATACCTGAGCGCCTTCGAGCAGGCCGGCTCGAGGTCTATGACCGCCCGAGCCAATGATCCGTCGTCTCCGGAGACGACCACTACGGTCCAAGGGTCGGGGCTGGCGTCCTGCGCCCACCACTCGTCCAACTTCTGAGATAGCCAACCGGCGACTTCCCGGAGCTGGCTCGGGGCTAGGACACTGCGATCTCCGAGCTGGGAGTACGCAAGCGGACCTAGCCGCTCGGCCATCCTGAGCCAACGGTCTTGGCTCAACCAACCGGCTTCCGACGACAGCACGCCTATTTCACAAAGACAGCGGTCAGGCATGGCCCGACGGTAGTAGGATCTTGCCTCGCGTTGGACTTCGCGAACGACACACCCGACATGGTCGATGTCGACGTACCCTGCGACGGGCAGGTCAGAGTATTCGCTGACCTGCATCTGAACCCGCGGCCAACCAACCGGCACGCTGCGGCGATACTCGAAGTAGCACGGTCGATCGAAAGCTCGACCAGACCTGGCGTCGTCGTGATCGCGGGCAACATGTTCGATTCGGGCTGCGAGATCGCTCAAACCCTAGAGGCCTACCCCGAGTTCAGCGACTCGCTGGCCTGCTACGCAGCCGGCCCGGGACGTCGGGTGCTCGTGCTGCCGGGAGACAGAGACACCAGGCTCGCAGCCAGCTCGACCGACCGCCAGATCCTACGTTCGCGTACCGGCGCCGAGACTGCCCTCGCGGCTGACCTGCATATCGCAGGACCTGACGGGATAAGAAAGGTGCGAGTCGAGCCGGGACAGTCATTCGATCCCCTGAGCGCAGCAACAGACCCGCGCAACCGACTTGACTCGCCCTACTCGAGCCACATCCGCAGTCAGGTCGTGCCAGCCTTGCGGTCACGAGCGCAGCGCGGGCGGCGCCGTGCAACATCCTCTAGCGCCAGGACAGGATGGCTCGACGGCGTCGAGCACCTAGACGACGCCGGCTCACTCGCACGGTTCGTGGTCTCGCGCCTCGTGTATAGACGTCTCATCCACGCCAGCTGGCTGATAGTCGCGGCTTTAGTAGCGGCGCTCGCCCTGCGCATCCCCGCCGCAGCGCTTTACTCCGCACGCCACGGCGGCATCACGAATCGCTTCGGTCTGTTCGTCCTCGCGATCTTCGTCGAGCTGCTCCTACTGGTCGGCGCGGCGATCGCAGCCATCCGAGCGACGAACCACGCGATGGGGGCTCTGGCCATCGAGGACGAACCCGGATCGTCTGGCCACGATCCCAACCTTCGCGCTAGATCGGCAGCTCGCGCCCTCGTAGGCGAAGGCTACTGGGGTCTTGTTACCGGCCACACGTGCCGCGCGGAGCTCACGAACCTAGGTCCCGGCTTCTACGCCAACGCCGGTGCAGTCGCAGAGGTTGTTTCGCCGTATCCGAGCCGGCTTCCCGGGCTAGGCCTTCCGCCCGCTTTTCTCGGCAGCGCCGTCGCCTCCTGGGTGGAGACGGCAGCCGGTGAGGGCGATCCGGTCGTGCGCTTGATGCACGCCAGTCAAGACATGCCTGGATCGGCGCTCCTCGAACGGCTCGTCGCCGATCGATTCGACCGGGCAGCGAACGACGAGCGGGCGCCCCGGGCCGTTTCGTGCTATCCCGAGGGGGAATCGTGGCCAGCGCTGCGCTCCGGCGAACGTCGAGACCGGCGGGTGCGAAGGCTGGCGGCGCTCCTGCTCATGGCGGTCGGCTTCGGCTCGCTGCTTTCGGCTATGTCGGACCCGGCAGCCGACAGGCTCAGCTTCATACGCACCCTGTTCCCGCTGATCGTGCCACAGGTCGCGGCGGCCGGGGCGGCCTTTCTCGGTGTCGGCCTTATAGTCGTCGCCCGGAGCGTCCGGCGCGGCCAGCGCAGAGCCTGGGTCGTCTGCGAAGTTCTGCTCGTCACGGTAGCGGTCTTGCACCTCGTCAAGGGGATCGACGTCGGCGAAGTCTCCGGGGCGCTCGCTTCGGCGGCGATCCTGTACCTGTACCGGGATTCGTTCAGAGCGCGTTCCGACGTGCTCGCAGCCGGTCGCGGCGTCGCTTCCGTGAGCGTTGCGGCCGTGCTCGTCGTCGTTGCCGGCACACTTGCGGTGGAGATCTCCACGGCAATCGACCACGCCCGCAACCATCGCATCGTTCGGGTGTCTTGGACGAAAGCCTTCGAGGCGGCGCTCGCAAGGATGGTGGGAAGCTCGGCGGTGACGCTACCGCCGCGAATCGAGACTTTCCTGTTCCCGACGATCGTGACAGCATCGGTGGGGCTTCTGATCGCCCTGCTCGTCGTGACATTCAGACCTGTCGTGGCGCGAAGGGGCGGCATAATCCCGATGTTCCACGACACCTCGGGCGAGTCTGCTGCTGGGCGGATTAGAGGGGCACGCAGCCGGCTGTCGCGCCGGTTTCGGGCACCGACCTCACGGAACGTTTCAGGCTCGCTCTCAGCGCCTGGCGCCGGCGCTGCCGCCAGGGACGGCGTCGCAGTCCCCGGGGACGCCGGGCTTGCGTGGGCCAGGGAGGTAGTCGCCCGCCACGGCTCGGGCACCCTCGACTACTTCGCCCTTCGCTCCGACAAGAGCTTCTTCTTCTGGGGCGACACCGTCGTCGCCCACGCCGTCTACGGTTCCGTCTGTCTCGTGTCGCCGGACCCTGTGGGGCCCCTTGCGGAGCGAGAGGAAGCGTGGCGGCAGTTCCGCCGCTACGTCGATCGACAGGGGTGGACTCTCGGTGGTCTCGGCGCAGGCGAAGAGTGGCTGGCGATCTACCGTGCAACCGGAATGCGGGAGCTTTACGTCGGCGACGAAGCCGTGGTCGCCGTTGACCGCTTCAGCCTCGAAGGGGGGCGACACAAAAGCTTGAGGCAGGCCGTCAACCGCGTGGCAAAGTACGGCTACGCCATCAGCTTCCACGATCCCGGAGACCTGGATCCCCAACTGCGCAGCGGTCTGGCGATGGTCATGACCAAGTCCCGAAGGGGTGACGTCGAACGCGGCTTCTCGATGACCCTCGGGCGGGTTTTCGAATCGGAGGATCGAGGCCTTCTCATGGCGGTCGTACGCGCTCCGAGCGACGACGGGATGCCCGGTCCGCCGGTCGCCTTCTGCCAGTTCGTGCCGGCACCCGGCATCGACGGCTACTCGCTGGATCTGATGCGCCGCGACGACGGCGAGCACCCGAACGGCCTCATCGACTTTGCGGTTGTCGAGACGATCCGGGAGTTGCGATCACGAGGCATGAAAGGCCTCGGCCTCAACTTCGCTACGATGCGGGCGGTTCTAGCTGGCGAGGCCGGTGACGGTCTCACAGCGCGCGTCCAGGCTTGGACGCTCAAACGGATGGGAGGGTCGATGCAGATCGAGTCCCTCTGGAAGTTCAACGCCAAGTTCGACCCTGACTGGCTCGCGCGATATGCCATCTACGATTCCCCCGAACATCTTCTAGACGTTGCGGTGGCAATCGCTCGGGCCGAGTCGTTCTGGGAACTGCCGCTGGTCGGCCGGTTCCTCATGCCGTCTGGGGATGTTTCCTCGAACCGGCCCTGAGGGAGCCGTAGGGCTTCAGCGTCGCGTTCCAATGTGGTACAACTCTGCAGCGGCCGTATCCTGGAAGGCGTGGGGATCATGTACCTTGGCGCCGGACTCGTATGTGTACCGGGGTTGCTCCTGGTGTTTCGCTGCATCAGCGGGACGCCTCCGGTGTCAAGTCAGCCACCACCGTCGCTCAGCGACGAGGCCGAGAGTTGGCTGCGTTCACAGCGGTAACGCACACCGCGCACTCTCGCTATTTGGTGCCGGGTCTTGAAGAGTACCCCTGAAGCAGCAATCAGTACGCTAGGACCGGCTCGCCGCTACCTTCCCTTTTGGACTGATACATTGCGGCGTCGGCCCGGTTTACAAGCTCGCCTGCGTCACTGCAGGCGCGCGAGGTCCACGACACGCCGACGCTTGCCCTGAGTGCGACCGGCACGCCTTCGGATTCGAAAGCTGCCGAAAGTCGCGATGATACGTGGTTTGCAAGAAGGAGCGCATAGGACGCGCTGCAAAGTCCGGGGGCGACAACGAGGAATTCGTCCCCCCCGAAACGACCGACGCCGTCACAGCCTCGAAGCGACTCACCAAGCCTGTTGGCCATCTCCACAAGAACAGCGTCCCCCGTGGCATGTCCTAGCTCGTCGTTTATCCTTTTCATCCCGTCGACGTCCACGAACATCACACCGACGCCACCGCCGTCCCTCGGGCTACTCAGGTCGTCGAGTGATTCCTGGACACGGGCGAGTATCGCTCGCCTGTTGAGGCAGCCTGTGAGCGAATCCGTTGCAGCGCGGACTTCGAGCTGTCGAAGGCGACGCACTTCGCTGCTGACATCTGACAGCGACCCGGTGACACCCGTGATCTCGCCTGCCCGATCTCGCAGTGGTCGTGCGAGCAAAGAGAGAAAGGTCGGCGTCGACGAAGGTCCGGTCACCTCGATGACGGCATTTGACTCCTGGCCGCCGGCCGCTAGTGAGATAGCCTTTACCAGTTCTCTTCGGTGAGCCGACCCAACGCTCGCTTGCCAGTCGACTATGAGTTGGCCGGGATGCAGGCCCGACATTTCCACCATCTTGTTGTTTGAGTAGATGATCGAACCGTCGAGGTCGGCGTGGAATACCCCTACGGGCAAGGATTCTGTCACCTGTTCTAGCAGCTGCTGGCGTACCTGGAAGTCGCGCGCCGTGCGTTCCTCGTCGGTGACGTCGACCATATGGGACAGGACGTCGCCGTGGAGCGGATCGCTCAGCCGGTTGTCGTTCGTCACTTCCATCCACAGCCAGCGCCCGTCACGGTGTCTGTAGCGGTATCGGGCAGGTCTGGACATACCGTTGTCGCCGAGCATCGCCATCCAACACGAGATAGCACCAGGATGGTCGTCGGGATGTATGAGCTCCAACGTCGGCCTTCCGACCAGCTCCTCGCAGGTCCAGCCTAGGAGTGTCTGGGCTCCGCTATCGACGTCTAAAATTACAGAGCTTGCATTCTTCGCGATCCGACCGAAGCGGACCGGCCGGGGCCCTTCGAATACGCGTGTCGTGTGGTCGGCAGCTTCACGGAAGCCGGTCGGGCGATCGTCTGTAAGCACCACCACGACTACGCCGTGACGGTCTCGTAGGTCGAAGAGGTGCACAACCTTGGTCTTGTCAGCATCCGCATGTAGGTGCACGACGGCACTCGCCATCCCGTTCGTGCGCGCTCTCCACCAAGCCCGGACGACCGCCGCCTGATCTGACGGTGCTATCACCGTCAGCAGTGGGGTTTCCGCCCGGCTACCACGGGAAGCCTCGAGAATTAATCCTGCCGGGAGCTCCACGACCCGAGGGGGAACCTCGCCACCCAGGGCGGAGATCCGGGAGGCAGGCTCAAGTTCGAGAAGCTCGAAGAGGGCCAGTTCGACCCAGTTCAGCTCGGCTGGGTGCTGATTGGAATGCCCGTCCTGCAACGCAGCGACTTCAAGTGAGGCGACTGTCAGATCCACACTATTCAGATTCGGCCATGTTCTACATAGACCTTAATTCGGGCAAGTAGTTACTAAAAGGGCATTATGGTGTATAAGCACGAAGCCTTCGCTCTGGGAACCTCCGAAATGCAGCCCCGAGGGTCCCGCCGGGGCTAGCCGCGGGCTAGCCGGACGCGGATGTCACGGTGATGTCGTAAGGTCCGCCTGGCGGAAGCGCCACGTTCTCCCCTGATAGTTGCAGCCGGGCCGCCCCGGGCGCTCCGATCCGGAGCCACAATCCGGCCCCCGAGGAGGTGAAAGTCTTGACCGTCCCGGCGCTGAGGGTTGCCTCGAAGAGAGTCGGACCAGCCGCGGAACCATCCCGAACTGCCAGCCAGCACGCGCCGGTCATCGTGAGCGTCGCCGACACAACCTTGGCGGCCACGTCGTATTGATAGCCGGACGCGGTTGAGGTTGCGGCGCTGACTGCCGGTAGTGTCGTCGTGGAGGCCGTCACGTTGCTCGACACCGAAGACCCAGCGCCGGCGGAGCGGCCAGATCCCGAGTTGCCGGACCCCGGCTTAGCGGCGCCGGACCGGCTCGGTTGGTTTGCGCCCGAGCTCCCCGACGCTGCCCCAGGACGGTCGATCGCCGTCGCGGGAAGCTTCCCGGTCGGTTGAGGCGAACGTGACCGGGCGACACCGACAGCCACTACTATCGCCGCGACTAGGACTGCTACCCCGGCGGCGGCCGGTGGCACGGCGCCCCAACGATTCGAGCGCCTCAGGTGCAGCGGCGCGAGCGGTGACGCGACTCGCGCCTTGTGCTTCGGGGCTGCGGGATCCCCCTCGCTTTCTTTTAGCCGAGCGTTGGGCCTCGGCCCCCTTCCTGGGCTGAACCCTACGTCCGCTCCTCCCCCGTCGCCCGCGCTTTGCCCGACCTGCGCGCCTCCAGCGAGCTCAGCGTTCGGAGCGGGTCCAGAGCTTGTCGGGATCTCCTTTTGATCGTCCACGAGCCGGACATGATTCGACGCATCCCCGGCCTCGGAGTCGACGCTACCTACGATCCGCTCGATCGTTCCGACCGTCTGCTTGTGCGTCCTGATCGATCGACCGTCCCGACGACCCGGCGTGATTCCCCAGCCAGCCGCTCCCGCTAGCAGCGCGATCAGTCCAAGCGGGATGATCAGCGCCACTGCAGCGACCTCGATTTCATTCCCCGCTGGCGCCTTTCAATAGCGGACTGCGCCCCCGAAGGCCGAGCCTACGCGTGATGCGATGGCCACCGTCGGGGTCTTGCGCAAAATCGGGCGACATGTCGTCTCCGGCGGTCCCTTCCAGCGGAGGCAGTGTCTCGACCTGAGGATCGACACTGACCAGCATCGCAATCGGCGCGCTCGGCCGAGCCAGGCCGAGAGCGAAACCACCGCGGGTAACGCTCACGAGGCCCTCGTCGTCGTCGGCAGCTGGTGACGCCTCGCCGAGACTGCATTGCAAACGAACTTTCGGAAGGGACTTCGAGGGTGCCTCGGATTGATCCACGGTCACCGCTCCTCCCCTCACCAGAGGATCCAGAACTTCACAAAGCTCGAGGATGTCGCGGTTCAACCTTTTCGCGAGCCCCGCTACTGTCCGCCGTCCGTCCAAGGCCACGAGCACGGACCAGCTTTCGCTGCTAACCGTGATTTCGCCTGGAAGCGAATCCGCTAGTCGAGGGACAGCCTCGAAGCTGCGGATCACCTTCTCAACCTTACGCCACGCTTCGAGGCGCAGCCGCGCCCCATCAAACGACTCCTTGAAGGTCACCCGCGGACCCGGCGCGAGAAGTGTACCTTCGTCGGGCTGATAATCAAACGTCCCGTAGTCAGCCTGAAGTACCTCGAAGAGGATGTACTCCAAAGTTACCTGCCACGTGGATCGCGCGGTGCTAAGCGCGCTACCTGACGCCTCCGCCGAGACGGCGTCTCCGTCGACTATTCGAACCGACCCGCGGAGGCCTCCTGCGCGAACAGCCAGTCGGCCGCTGCATCGCCGCCGCGCTAGGAGATCGGCGATCTCGACGAAGTCCTGCCCCTCGAAGCCGCCCGATATCTGCATCAGACATCACGTTCCCGGGCTGCCCTGCTTCGCGACACTGAATTCATCGATTGTTTCTACCCCAGTTACGACGATACGAATCATCACCCTGCGTCCCTGCCCCTCGCCGGGCGCAACTGCTGTAAATTAGCCTCCGCGGAGAGCAGCAGCTTCAAACGCCGTCAACTCGTCTCGCAGAGGGACGACCATCGAAGGTTCTCCAAGGCGGTCGGGGCGCCCGGAGCGACGGATGACGGTTCCCCATGCTGCAAAGCGGATCGCGTGGCGCGCAAAGCCGACCGTGCCCTCGGAGACCCTCACGCCTACCACCCCTTGCCCTGAAAGGCCTCCGGCCATCGACTGCATCCTCTCCATCGCCGACTCGCGCGCAGCGTAGAGAGCCTCGGTGTAGTTGGTCAGTTCGACGTTCTGCGAGCTCTGCCTCATCGCAACTGAAACGCTGCGCCTCGGGGCATTTACGAATGCCGCACCATACGCAAGGCCGATAGGGTCCCAACCTCCCAGGTGAAGCAGTGCGAAATCTCGCCCGGAGAGGTCGGACGCGAACTGCTGCCCAAGCGGCCTGCTCCCATCCGTTGGCGCCACCGCCGATCCGACCATCACGACGTTGACGAGGTGTCGCTCGACAGCCACGTCGAGGTGGACGCCGACGATACCGTGGCCACCGACAGCCCGGCATTCCCCCTGAAGCGACGCCACCGCCCGCGCAAGGGCGCCAGTGTAGGCATACGACGCCGATGTGATCTCCCCCTGGTTCCAAAGCCACACTCCCGCCGGTATCGAGAACGAACTTGCACCGCAGACGAGCTCGACCGGTTCCCAGCCCACTGAATGCAGGACAAGTGTCTCGTCGATAGTCAGGTCCGAGGTGGCTCCCCGGCGGCCACCCGAATGCTCGAGGTACCCGCCTGCGGCCAAGTGCGCAACCTTCTCCCGGATGCTCTCCGCAGGTTGAGGGCCGTCGCTGGACGAGCTCATCCCAGACGCACAGTCAGCTTGGGCGGCGGGAGCGGATCCGCTTGCCTGGCCCGGCGGACCCTCGTGCCTCGAAGAACTGCTTGCAGCTCGTAATCGCCCTCCCCGATGTCGCGCCACGCTACCGCCAGGTCGGCGCCGTGGAGAGTGTCCGCGCCGATCTGCGACTTGACGTGGTCCCGCACGAGACGGCGAACCTGCATCTGGGCGTCGGACACCTGTGTAATCTCGCCTGTCGGAGCGCTCCAGCCGCCGGTCTGGTAGCCGCCGGCCATGAGCGCCTGGGTGACACAGACGGCCCACACCCGAACCGAGGCTATTGAAGCGACCACCGAGGTCGGCATGAATCCGGCCTCGACCAGCTTGGCGAGCCTCTGGCCGGCCAGATACGTCGACCATATGGAGGGCGGGCGAGGCGCTCCCTCGACTGCGACGGCCGTGCCGTAGACGTGGAACTCCCTGATAGACCTGTCGATCAGACTCGAAACGGTGTCGACCACGCCGACAACGCCGTGGGCTCCAGCGGCCGCGGCCTCCTCGATCATTCGGGCGAACGCAGTGTTGAATCCTTGCGACCACACGTCCGACACCCAGCGCTGCTCGAAGTTCTCCCCGAAACTTCGATGGTCCATGCCAGCGTAGTAATGCGGGCAGTTATAGGAGCTGATCGTCGAACCCCAGCGGCTACGTCCGTAGGCGCCGGCACCGGATCCCGACCCGCTGGCGGCACCGTAGCCTCCGCCACCCTGAGTGTTCCCCGAGAACGGTCCGCCGAATCCCCCTCCGACGGTGCCCGGCAGGCGCCCACCCATCCCAGCGAAGCCACCGCCAATGCCTCCGCCCATCGCCGGCCCATACGCCGGCCGGTACATATACGGCGATCCCGATCCGTACCACGACCAACCCATCACGCAGAACCCCTGCACCAGCGCTACCGGCCGCAGGCCCATGCTGCGACAGGCTGCGAAGTCGTTCACGCTCAAGCCGGACGACCATGCGGAGCTCGACAACCGCTCCGCAGCTTCGGGGGGCAGGTCGCCCTCGTAGCCGCTTTCGCTCACCTCGCCGGGAATCTGGCTGTGCTGGTCGTTTGGCGGTACGTCGCCCGGTAAGCCCGAATCGGCCATCAGTTGTCCAGAGAAATGACGGTGATCGGCTGAGGAAGCGTGACGGCTCTACCAGTGTCGCCGACCGCGGTGCCTATCGAGAGGAACTCGATCGTGTGGCTCCCCCACTGGTGGCTTTTCTCCTCCAGGCGCACACCCACGATCCCGGTAGAGCCGAGCCGCTCAGCTTCCTCCTGCATCCGCGTCATCGCCAACTCTCTCGCCTCGTACAAGGCTTGAGTGAAGTTCGGCAACTCGACGTTCTGGCCTACCGAACCGAGGGTTTGCACGAGGCCCCGATGCGCTATGTGGTAGACGCACGTTCCCATGACGAGCCCATGTGGCACGTAGCCCGTCTGCATCAAGGTCCAGAAATCCTGCCCGGAGAGGTCGGACGTGAACGGTTTTCCGTGCTTGGTGCGATGTGAGACACCGTTTTCGGCTTTGACGGCAGTGCCGACTGCGATGAACTCGGCCGCGTCGTTGCCCCACTCGTAGTAGTTGACGTCGAGCCGCACTCCTACAACGCCGTCCGCGTCGAGTTGCTCGGCTTCCTCTTCCATCCTGGTCATCGCGAGCTCTCGGGCGTTGTACATCGCCTCGGTCAGCTTGGTCAGCTCCTGGGACTTGCTCCACTTTCGGGTCTGTATGCCTGTGTGGTAGATCGACGATCCCATCACGAGGCCGAGCGGGTGAAACCCGGCCTGCTTGATGAGCAGGAACTCGTTGACCGACAGATCGGAGGTGAACAGGTTTTTTAGCTCGGCGAGACGTTTGCCTGCGTCGCGTGGCAGGTCAGCTGGCAGGTTGGCCGGCAGGTTGGCCGGCAGGTTGGGGTCGCTCATAGTATTCCTCCGGTCGGTCGGCCCCCGTTGACGATCTGTTCGAGTGCCATTCGTGACGCCTGGTTGGACGAAGCCGCCACCTGAAGCTCGGCGAGCAGCCCGGCGAGCCAGTCGCCCATTTCCACCTTGTCGGTGCGGATCCGTATGCCACCTGATTCGAGGGCGATCGCGGTGACAAGCGAACCCCTGGCTATCTCGGCCACGAACGTCTTTGCGCCGAAAGCAACCCGCAGCGCCCGAATCTCCTTGGACTTTCGCAGGATCCCGCCTTCACGTTCGACAGTCACCTTGGAGCCCAGGGTGGCGCTCAGCTGTCGGGCGAGCATTTCCAGGAGACCTTTCACGTCGTGGTTGTCGGCGAGGATCGCGGTGGTAGCCAGCTCGAGGTCGAGCGGATCTTGGCTCATGTCACCATTCTCGCACAGGGCCTTCAACTCACAAGGTCGTGCGAGGAGCGGATCATCGCCACAACCACCGGCGTCGCCCCGGGGGTGGTTCCGCTGCTTGGTCGCCAGCTGTGGCGCCCGCCCGGGTACCACACGTAACGCAGCGTCGTCCCCGACCCGCACGACCATGTCGTGATGACCGAGACGCCGGCTTTGGTGACCTGCCCTGACGATGCGCAGCCGTCGAGAGCTCGCAGTCGCGCCAACTCCACCGGCAAGGTCGGCTCCGTTGTTCCGTCGATCCGCTTCGGCAGCGCTCCCGGTTTCGTCGTTAGCAGCGGGTCGCCCTGCTGGGCCACTACTGTCACGTCGACAGGCTGCATCGATGAGCACGGCACCACCGGGACGGCTTCCACGGCGGCGAAACCGGTGAAGACCCCGGGCATGTCGCACGCGAGCCGGTAGGCCATCCGACCCCCGTTGCTGAAACCGACGGCGAACACCCGGGAGCGGTCGGCCATCGGCGTGGAGGCGAACGTGGAGTCCAAGGCCGCGACCACGAGCGCCACGTCGTTGACGTTGGCTTTCCAAGCCGGTCCGCAGCATCCCCCCGCATTCCATGAACGCTCGTAGCCCTGAGGAGCGATGATGATCGCAGGTCCGACGGACGACGCCAGGCGTGTGTATCCGAGAATCTGGTCGGCGGTCATGAAGCGTCCGTGCATGAGCACGACGACGGGTACGGGAGTCGACAGATGACTTGGCTGCACCGTCAGGTAGGACCGCAACAAACCGCCCTGGTCGACCGTGTGGACCGCGGATGTCCATCCGGGCGGAGGGGTTGGTGCCCCGGCGAGAAGCTGGGCTGCACTCGGGGCGACCGAACTCAAATGGAACGGCAGCGGCTTGCGACGTCCCGCCCTGCCGCGTCCGGCTACCAAGGCCGGGGCACCACTGTGGCGGATCCTTCTAGACACCAGGCCTGCCGAAGCTTGCCGGGTCCTGGCGTGGTGAGCCCCAGACGTGGAAGCGCCGCTACGATAGACGAAAGCCCCGACGACGGCTGCGGCAACCACCACACAGGCGGCAACCAACCACCTCTTCGATCGTATCCGGACAGCCACGTGCGACCTCTCGCGCTATAACTTTACGAACCCGCCGAGGCGGGCCCTGGGACTCGCTTATCCGAGGCCCGACGAGGAGTCTAAGGGGCCTGCGGAGCAAAGGAGAGTCGCGCCTCTCGATCCGGCGGCTGGGTGGCCCGAAGCTCAGCCTCGTCCGAACATTACGCAATCGATTTGCGCAACTGACTAGCAGAATGCGGTAACGTTCCTCGCATGGGTAGACGGGCGGTGATCCCTGACCGGCTCACGGATCTTATGGATGAAGGAGATCAGCACTGCTGGACCGTCGAAGATCTCCAAGCCGCATTGGCCGGCCAAGGCTTCGAGGCTGACCCCTCGTCGATTTTCAGGGCCGTCAATCGCCTCGAAGACGAGGGTCTGGTGCACAGGGTCGTGTTGGGCGACCGCAGGGCCCGCTACGAGCTTGCAGGCGAACACCATGAGCACCTGCTCTGCGACTGCTGCGGCGCTGTAGAGCCACTGCCGTGCGCGCTAGTCGACGCTCTCGTCCAGGACGTGTGGGATAGCTGCGGGTTCACCGTCTCCGATCACCGGCTGGTCCTCACCGGCACCTGTGGTCCGTGTCGGTCGAGGACAGGACCTCGTACCGACGGTTCCCGACCGGAGAAGCCTCGCGCCGAGGCGGGATCGCCCCGAGCGCAACCGACGCTGGCCGCCGCGGCAAGTCGAGTCGCACCCGGCGCCGCCTGATGCACCTTGTGGCAGCCATCAATCTGTGGAATCCGACCCACGTGGCCGGCCTGGCGATCGTAGTCACAGCATTCGCCCTTGGAATGGTGCACGGGATCACCCCGGACGAACACACGTGGCCGATCACGTTCAGCTATGCCATCGGCGGGTATTCG
>JAKAZH010000025.1 GCA_021815935.1 Actinomycetes bacterium | reverse complement strand
CGTCTTCGGGCACGATAAACGGTCTGGGCAAGGCTCGCTACCTCTTCGGCCGTGGTTCCCGCAGCGGCCGCCGGTAGGCGTGGAAACTCAACCTTTCGCAGCCGCTGCCTGCTCGGCTTTCGCTTTCGCCAACGCTTGGGAAACTTCGGCCTTCAGGCTCGCTTCCGGTTGATGACCGAGATACCATTCGAGCTCCGGGATGGCATCGGTATAGTCACCTTCACCTAAGAGTGCGATCCCCCGGTAGAGGTGCGCAGGACCGTATGCCGGGTCCACTTTCTCGGCATTGACGAGCATCGCAAGCCCCTTGTCAAGAAGAGCCGGTTGTCCTGTCTGCGCCAGCAGCCAACCCTCCCCGCAGAGCGCCTCGACGTTCGTCTGGTCGACGTTTAGAACTTTTTGGTACTCGCCTACGGCGGCGACGATGTTACCTTTCGACTCGTCGGTGTTAGCTGCGAGCAGTTCTGCCGATACTTGGGGACCGGTCAGGGTCTTGCCGCTCACCTCCTCGCCCGGCAGGCGGGTCCCGGTGAATGCAGCGAGAGCCCAGGACGCGCCCCCGACGACCAGGACGACCCCCGTGCCTGCAAGCATCCATCGCCTCCCTTTGGATCGACGCAAAATACTTGTGACCGCCGTTGCTTTCCCATCGGTTGGTGACACCGGGGTGGCGGTCGTCGGAGCGACGGCCGCTCCGGTGACGCTCGGGCCGGCGTCGACTGACGTCGCCTTCTCGAAAGCGAAATCTGGGTGCACGTCGACCGGGAGTTCGTCGGAATTCTCGAGGCGGCCGCGGTTCCGCCACTTTCTCAGCACGAAGCCGACCCCGACCAATGCTGCCGTGGCAGCCACAATCGGCAAGATCCATACGACCAATCCCGCCCCCGTCGCCGGAGGTTTCTCCAAGATACTTGGACCGTACTCAGCTACGAGTCCGGACAGGATCCGGCTTTGACTTTCACCATTTTGAAGGTCACTTTTGATCTGATCTCGGATCTCCACCGCCGGGGTCGCTTGGCTTTGGGCAACGGTCTCACCGTTACAGACGGGGCAGCGCACAAGCCCGGCTATATGAGCGGTTCGAGCGTCGATACTGCCCCCAGTCGAAGCCTGATGAATGCCAAGTCCGAGAACGACGCAAGCGACCGCGACAAGGGCGATCCACGGCAGCCACCTTCGCGCGCGGTCGAGTTTGCCGGCACTGGCAGGCAACTCGCAATCACTGGCAGGAAGGCTCACGAAGAAGCCTGGGAAATCGACGTGTCCACCTGTGTCGATGTGACCCCACCGAAGAACTTGGCGACCACCGTTCCAGCCGGGTCGATCAGGTACGACTCCGGTATTCCCGTCACCCCGTATGACACCTCAGCGGAGGGATCGTTGATAGCCGGCCACGGGGCGTGCTTCGAGGCTAGGAATGCCGCAAGGTTCGCTGAGTCGCTCGGATCGAACTCGACTGCGAAGACAGTTGCGTCACCCGACAGCGCATGTTCTGATTGAAATGTCAGCAGCTGAGGCGTTTCATTCCTGCAGGGAATGCACCAACTGGCGGAGAAGTTGAGAAGGACCCAACGGCCGCGAAAGGAGGCGAGCGAGAAGCTCCCCTTGCCGTCGAGCGCCCTACCCGAGACTTGCGGGGCCGGCTTGCCGAGCAACGGACTGGAAGCTGTCGAATCTGCAACCGGCTTGCTCGACGCAAGCAAGGTGATCAGAACTGCCAGAAGGGCGGCTACGACCAGCGACGCGTAAAGGACCGCACGGGACCGCCTCCGACGTGCAGTACCGGCTCCTGCGGCCGCTGGGTCTGAAACCGCTGGGTCTGAAACCTCGCTCTCGGAGACGCCGGGCTGCGGTGTCATTGTCGTCCGCTCGCTGTGCCGAGTCTCGTCGCTCGAATCGGAACCGTCACCAGCGCTTCGGGACGGTCAAGCAGAGCCTCGGGGGTTACCGTACCTCCCGCCTGTGCATTCTCCGCGTCAGGTTTCGACTTGACGTCTCTTCTCCGTCTCGGCCACGCAGACATCAAGGTCCCGAACGCCATCACCGCGCCACCGAGCCATATCCAGCTCACGAGTGGTTCGACGATGACTCCTATCACCACAGCCGACCCCGGCTTTGATGGCGTCGACGCGAGAGTGAGATACACGTCCTCGGTGAGCGTGCTGCGAACCGACGGGGTTCCGATGGCCTCCTGAGCGAAGGGATAGTCACTTATAGCCGGGTCGAGTCGCACAGAGTTGTCCATCACCACCTGGGCCTCCAAGCCGGTGTGGGTTGGTGTGGCGACGTTTGCGGTCCCTAGGTACTTGAAGGTGTGGCCGTCAAAGGTTGCGGTCTGACCCGGGTTCAGTGTGAGCTGCTGGCTGACTGCGAACGAATGGCTGGCGGCGAAGCCCACAGCTATCAAAACCACCGCGATATGGACGATCATGCCTCCGCCTGAGGGGCCGGTGGCACCGGTAATACCTCGCCCTTTGACCTCCACGAACAGCTGGCGCAGCGCCGTTGCGAAAGCAAAACCGCCGAGCCCGAACGCCAAGAGCGGGTTCAGTCCTCGAACCCCGGCGAGGACCGCCACGACCAGCACGGCTACGGCGAAGGCTGCCGGTTTCAGAAGCCTCCGACGCAGAAGATCAGGGGAAGCCTTGCGCCATGGCAGGACCGGCGCCACGGCCATCAAGAACAAGATGCAGACGACGATGGGCATCGTCAGGGTATTGAAGTACGGTGCACCGACAGTCAGCTGCTGGCCATTGACCGCTTGGACCACTAGCGGGTACACGGTGCCGAGCAGGACAACCAACGCAAACGCACCGAAGGCCAGGTTGTTGACCAGGAACGCCGCCTCGCGGGAGGCGGCCGAGCCGATCGAGCCGGGCGACCGAAGCAGGTCCCCTCGCCATGCCAACAATCCGACCGACAGTGCTACGACCGCCGCGAACAGCACCAAAAGCGCGGGGCCGATACCTGTGTTGTTGAAAGAGTGAACAGAGGCCAAAATTCCTGAGCGCGTGAGGAACGTGGCGAGGATGGTCAAGCTGAAGGTCGCCGTCAGAAGTGAGAGGTTCCACACCCGGAGCATTCCCCGCTGCTCTTGAACCCGCACCGAGTGGAGATACGCTGTAGCTGTGATCCAAGGCACGAAAGCTGCATTCTCGACCGGATCCCACGCCCAGTAACCGCCCCATCCGAGCACCTTGTAGCTCCACCAAGCGCCCAGGATCAAGCCGAAAGTTAGAAACCCCCACGAGAACAGCGTCCACCGGCGCATCTCGACAAGCCAGCCTTCGCCGACCCGCCCCGTAATCAGGCTTGCACATGCGAAGGCGAACGGGATGGTGAAGCCGACAAGGCCAAGGTAGAGCAGGGGGGGGTGGAACGCTACAAGAACGTTGTTCTGAAGCAGCGGGTCCGGTCCGGGTCCGTCTGACGGGATAGCACCCTTCACGAGGGTAAAAGGGTTGGACCCGGTAAGCATGAGCCCGAAGAAGAACGCTGCCACAGCGTAGGCAATCGCCATGGCCCAGCCGATCAACGGATCCGTGCCACGTTTGCGAAAGCGGATAGCCGTCGCCGCGATCCACCCCGCGAGTATCAGCCCCCACAGCAGGATCGAACCGGCGAGATTTGACCACATGGCCGTAATCCGGTACAGGATCGGGGTCTGGGTACTGTCATTGTTGGCGACATAAGCGAGTCGAAAGTCGTGGGTTATCAGGGCATGTTGCATCGCCACAGTCGCTAGGACTGCGCCAGCGAGGATAACCCACGTGTAGACACGTCCGGCACGGACCAGTTTCGGTCTATTGCGAAGCAGGCCTAACATCAAAGTGATACAGCCGACGACCGCCCCACCGAACGCCAAGAGGTCGGCGCTCTCGCCGAGGGCAGCGTTCACGATCCGCCTGTCTGGGCTGTCACCGACGCCGGCTCACCCTTCGCCGGTACGTAGTTCGCGCTGTGCTTCACCATAATCAGATCGGAGTCGAACACGTCGCTTCCTTTCGCAAAATGGCCTTCGAGCACGACTGGTATGCCGGGTTTGAACAGTTGAGGCGGATCTGCGCTGTCGACTACCGACACGGTCTGACCCTGATAGGAGATGTCGAATACAGTCCGATTGTCAATCTGTTTCACGGATGGTCCCACGGTTCCCATGATCCGGAAGGACTTCACCCCCAGAGCCTGACGCTGAGTGAGAGCCTGGGGAACCGTTTGGTAGTAGGAGAGTGCGTTTCCGAGACCTTCGAAGACCACGAATCCGATGGCGAGAGCGATCACCAGTCCTGCAATGATCTGGCGGCGCCTCGAAGCGAGCAGCGAACGCCGGACTCGAACTCGGGGGGCCGGACCGACCGCTTCGCGCCCCGTGACCGTCGACGCAGAAAGGTCAGTCAGAGATGCCACTTTTTCCCCCTCCTGGTAGCCCTGGTCGGATCGAGCTTCCTAGCCAGCAGCCTGCCGCGATAGAGCATCCTCCACGAGTACAGGGCCAGCACACCGGCGGTGGCGCCCCAGCCGCCTGCAACGTAGCCGTTCACGTTGCGACCTCGTCTGTGTGCGAAACGGGTGCGGTACCGACACGCAGGCCTCCCTCGGCCCTGCGCTCCCTGATCGCCACGCCATACCCTTCTTCCCCGAATCGGTCTTCGAGGACCTCAAGACGGTAACGATGCATCACAAGCCAGGCGAATCCGAGGCCGAACGCCACGAACGACAGCAGCATGGTGTAGAGCTGCTCTCCGTGTATCAACGGGTTGGCACGAAACAGGGTGCTGGTCTGGTGCAAGCTCGCCCACCAAGTCGTGGCCTCGTGGTCAATAGGTACCAGGACTACGCAGATTACGGCCACGACAGCGCTTCGCTTTGCGAGGGCGTCCGGATCTCCCCCTGTTCGACGCAACGCGAGATAGCCGATAAAAACGGCGCAAAGCAACGCCGTGAGAGTCAAACGCGGATCCCACGTCCACCACACGCCCCACGTAGGGCGTCCCCAGATGGATCCCGTGACCAGCGTCAGCACACAGAAGACGACTCCTACCTCCGCCGAGGCGACGGCCAGGCGGTCCCAGCGTCGGCTCCTCGTGCGTGGCCAAAGGTAGGCGAGGCTGGCGAGGGCGCAGAGGCCGAATCCGGCGTAGCACATCGTGGCAACAGCGGGATGTACATATATAAGCCTGACGAGCTGACCCTGGATCCGATCCGGCGGAGTTACGAACAGCCCGAGCCACGTTGTTAGGGCTGCTGTAGCGAGTGCACACACGCCGAGTGTGAGAGTCACCCTGTCGCCGGTTGGTGAGCCGTGCCGTGTCTTCGAGTTGACTGCGACGTCAACGCCGTTGTCAGGATGTGTCTTGACGTCGCCTTCGGGAAACTTCGAGTTCATGACTCCTCCACCAATATCGAGAATGCCAGGGTTCCGGCAGCGACGTAGATCACAGCGAAGCCCCCTACAAGGGAAAGCCATTTCCAGCCGTCTGTTCCCGCGCTTGCCGTGCCGAGAGCCGCCATCCATGTCTGGGTAGCACCGAGCAACACCGGGGCGACTACCGGAAGTACGAGGAGCGGCAGCAGAGTCTCCCGTACCTTGAGCCCGGATGCGATCATGCCGTAGAGCGTGCCGGCCGCGGCGAGGCCGACCGTCGCGGCAACACAGCTCGCCAATAGGAGGGCCGGGTCTCGGAGTTCGATGCCGAATAGGACCACCACCCCTATGCCGAGCACGACCTCCAAAGCGAACAACTGGGCCATAACGGCCAGAGTCTTACCGAGAAAGATGCCGGCCGGGTCTAGCCCTGACAGCCTCAGGGCGTCCCGCGCGCCGTCGGCACTCTCTATCGCGTAGCTGCGCTGCACCGCGAGCAGCGAACTGAGCAGCACAGCAACCCAGAAGAGTCCCGCTGCGACCTTGCTGAGCAGCGTATGGTCCTGGTCGAACGCGAAGCCGAAAAGCACGAGGACAAGCACGGCATACGGTGCGACCTGGGTCGTCGCCACCCTGCTGCGGTACTCGATCCTCAAGTCTTTTGCACCGACGAGTGCGGCGTCACGCCACAACGGTCGCCACTCCTGACGAGGTGGGCGTCTGTTGAGCCGGCACCACCTCCACACCGACCACAGCGCCTCCGGCCACAGTTACGATCCGATTGGCAAGCGGCTCCGCTCTCTCCGCTTCGTGGGATGCGACCAGCACAGTCCGCCCCCGTGACGCCGCCGCCCTGACCAAATCGTCCAGCACGTCGCGGTACTCGGCGTCAAGGCCGGCGTGGGGTTCGTCGAGCAACCACACCTCCGGGTCTTTGGCGACAAGTGCTGCTAGAGCCACCCGGCGTCTCTGGCCGGCCGACAGTGAACGCACCGGAGCCTCCGATAGGCGGCCGAGAAGTCCGAGAAGCTCCAAGGCTTGACCAGCGCGTCCGGCCGGGGCGCCCGCGGCCCGCAGCGAGAACCGAACATTGTCGACAACGCTCAGGTCGTCGTAGAGCCCGCTCGCGTGGCCGAGCAGCCCGACACGCCTCCTGACAGCCCTTTGATCGAGGACCAGGTCAGCACCAAGCACGGAGGCCTCGCCGGATACGACACGAAGTATTCCGGCGGCCGCCCGCAGGATGCTCGTCTTGCCCGCCCCGTTCGCTCCGCGCAAAAGTGCGACGTCGCCACCGGCCACGTCGAGGTCGACACCGGCAAGGACGGGAAAACCGCCTGCGAGGGCTACCGCCGAGCGGAATCGGATCACCGGCTCCATTGCACCCCCTCAAGGGTACCTACCACGGGAGTGCTAGTGCCATTCGGCGCATTCCGGCGAAGTGGCGGCAAGGCAGTTGCTGCGTCCGATGTGGCGTCGATCTCAAACTGACGCGAGCCGCCCGAGCCCTACGGCGTCAAGGACGTCAGTGAAGGCGTTCGACAGCACGTGGAGCTCCCCGGTCAGGAGAAGGACACCCAGCCCCGACAGGGCAAGACCCGATGTCACGTTTATTGACCGCATGTGACGCCTAGAGAATGCGACGAACCCTGCAACCCGTCCGAACGCGAGGCCCGCCACCACGAAAGGGACGCCGAGGCCGAGCGAGTAGACGACAAGCATCGCCTCGCCTCGGGCCAGGGTGGTAGACGAACTTGCGAGCGCCAGTACAGCTGCAAGCACAGGTCCGATGCAGGGTGTCCAACCGAAAGCGAACGCCATCCCCATAACGGGCGCCCCCCAGTCGCCGAGACGTGCCGGCGACACATGAAAGCGCCGTTCACGAAGCAGCCACCTCGGACTGACCAGACCGGCAAAAAGCAGACCGGCTGCCACGATCACGATCCCGGCCACACGATCAAGGGCGACCTGGTGAGCGCTGAGCGCCCGGCCCAGACTGCTCGCTGTCGCTTCAAGGGCAGCGAAGACCACCGTGAAGCCCGCCACGAACAAGAGAGTGGCCCGGAGCAGACGGCTCCGACCCTGGCGGTTCGCGGACTGCAGTTCGGTCACGCCGACGCCGGACATCATCGAGAGATAGGAGGGAACCAACGGAAGGACGCACGGCGACAGGAAGGAGATCACGCCGGCCCCGAAGGCGATAACGAACCCGACCGGGGAATGCAAAACCAACTGATTCGCGTCCATGACCGCCGACCATCATGGCACCGGCTGCCGCCTACGCGCAGAGCGCCGGTACAGTGTCACGAGGTGGAAGCTCCACAAAGCGCACGGCTCCGAACGCGGCCGCCGCTGGCTGTGTCGCTGTCTTTTCGTCTCGGCGGTGCGGACGGGGTTTCGGTGGAAGCCGCGAAATGGGGTTGGGCGCTCCGCCAGCTCGGCTTCGACGTGCGTACCGTCGCCGGCTCTGGACCTGTGGACGTGGAGGTCCCGGGCCTCGGCGCCGGGGCGTGGCTCACCGGTGAGCCGGGCGAGGCGCTCGACCGCAGTCTCCTCGCGGAAGCCCTGGACGACGCTGATGTCGTGGTCGTGGAGAACCTGTGCTCCCTGCCACTCAACCCGACGGCCAGAGACGCCGTGGCGGGTCTGCTGCAGGGCAGACAAGCCGTCATGCGTCACCACGACCTGCCGTGGCAGCGCGAGCGCTTCGCCGGCGAACCTCCCCCGCCTGACGATCCAGCATGGATCCACGTGACGATCAGCGAGCTTTCAGCGCACCAGCTCGCCCGGCGCGGTATCGCAGCGACCGTGATCCGCAACTGCTTCGACACGGACCCTCCGCACGGCGACAGGGACGCCACCCGGAATGCCCTTGGAGCGGCTCCGGACGATCTCGTGGTACTGCAACCGACCCGAGCCATCCCTCGCAAGGACATACCGGCCGGCGTAGCGTTAGCCGAATATCTCGGCGCCGTCTACTGGGTTCTCGGACCGGCGGAGGAGGGATACCAGGGAGAGCTCGACTCCATAATGCGCGCTGCACGCGTGCCTGTCCGGCACGGGCCTGTGGCACCGATGGGACCGTCAAGCGGGGTCCATCACGCCTACGCCGCCTGCGATGTCGTGGCCTTCCCGTCTACGTGGGAGGGTTTCGGCAATCCACCCCTCGAGGCAGCCATCTTCCATCGCCCTGCCGCCGTAGGCGACTACCCGGTCGGCCGGGAGTTGCGACGGCTCGGGTTCCGGTGGTTCGGTACCCGGGACCCGGGTGATCTGTCGCGATGGCTACGCGAACCCGATGAGACAGTCCTCGTACACAACCATCGTCTCGTCAAACAACACTTCGATCTCGCGGATCTCCCAGGTCGCATCGACAAGTTGATGATCGCCGCCGGATGGGACTTCCCGCCCACTTTCGGTGCGCCTACTCGGGGTACGCCGACTCGGGCTACGCCTACTCGGGGTACGCCCATTCTGCGTGGGACGCCGGACTCAGTGGCTCGCGGGAGGGACGAGCCGGAAGCGGCGCCGACGGGCCTTGACAGCCAGGAGGCTGGTACCCGCTCGGCGCGCCGGCACCGGCCGTAACGGCTCAGGTGGCCTGCTCGTCACCTTTGCCGGCGCTGGATTGGGTGGCCTCACGCCCGATGTTGTCGGCTCCAGTCGGCCGACCTTTCGAATCCGTGCCAGCCTGACCATGGCAAAAGACCACATGGTTCACTGTAAAGCGCGTTTGCACGCATTTGGCGAAGTCCGCGACGACCTCCCGGCCGCCCAACGCCCCTTGTGCGAAGATACGGCCCGGTCTGCGAGGATCGTTAGATGAAGGAGGCGAACCACGCTTGAAGACTTCGACCAGCGTGCTACTTCGGCGGCGCATGCCCGCCCCGCAACGCAGAATTCAGCTGTTGGAGATAGCGCTCGAACGCTTCGCCCGCAAGGGCTACCACGAGACCTCGATGGAGGAGATCGCTGAAGCCGCCGGGGTAACGAAACCTGTCCTCTACCATCACTTCGCCTCCAAGACGGATCTGTTCGTCGAGCTCCTAGACACTGTCGGAGAGAAGCTGGTCCTGGACATGTCAGCGATGATCGAGGCGGAGTCGAGCCCCTATTGCAAGGTGTTGGCCGGATTTCGCTCCTACTTCGACTTCGTATGCACGTCGACAAGCGCCTACCAACTGTTGTTCACGAGCGGAGCGAGGATCAGTGAAGAGTTCTCTGAGCCGGTCCTAAGGCTCGAAGAGTCAGTCGCAAAGGTCATCGGCCGCCTCATCGACGCTGACGTCGACGACGCGCACCGGGACCTTCTCGGTTACGCGATCGTCGGCCTCGGCGAAGTTGCTGCGCGCCGGTGGGTGGCCGCCCGAAACCCGACCTCGAACCTCGACTCAGACGTCGGCTCGGACGTCGGCTCGGACGTGGTCTCGCAATCCGCTAGCGTTCTCGAACCCGCAGAAGGTGAGCTCATGGCACGCCACCTTGCAGATCTGGTCTGGGCCGGACTGCGCGCTTTGCCCGCCCAGACTAGGCCGGAGCCGACCTCCGAGGCAGAAGGCAGTCGAACCGTGCCGTCACCTTTTGAATGTCAAACGCGACCGTAGTGCCAACACCAAGGCCGGGACTTAGGCTCCCACCCAACTGTGACCTGACACTCGGTCTGGCGTGCGTCGACAAACCCGAGCCCGGGGTCACCGTCTGGACCATGACCCCGGGCGAGCACCTTGCGAACCCCATTGGGGTAGTTCAGGGAGGTTTCATTGCCGCCTTCGCAGATACTGCGATGGCTTCGTCGACGATCACCAACCTGGCAGGGCGTAAAGCGTACACCGCCAACACGGAAATGAAGATCAGCTTCTTGAAAGGCGCTCGAATCGGACAACCGTTGACTTGCACCGCCAAGGTCATCGGAGGCGGCTCGCGTATCACCTTCGTCGAAGCAGAAGTGACCGATGAGGCCGGCACGCTGATCGCCAAGGCGTCGTCGACCTACCTCCTCACACCGCGAGACTGACC
Source organism: Actinomycetes bacterium (assembly GCA_021815935.1). Next base: position 3,824 of record JAKAZH010000025.1, on the reverse strand, counting down.
CTAGCCAGGCGACGGCGCCCCGACGCTTTGCGCCAAGCAGACGTAGTGCCCCAGACCGCCTCCTAATAGCCACTAATCGGGCGCGCCAACGTATCGCCCGCTTGTGCTGCGTCGCTTCAGCCGAGAGCAGAAAGGATGGCGTCGGCGCTGCTTACGTCGAGGCCCAGGGTCTCTTCTACAGCGAGGTGGGAGACGACCCCGTCCTTGATGATCGCAGCGTAACGCTTCGAGCGTACCCCGAGACCTCCGCCAGTCAGGTCGACGTCGAGGCCAAGTTCCTTCGTGAACACGGCCGACCCGTCGGCGATCAGGCCGACCTCGTCGGAAATCTCATTCGCTTTGCCCCACGCACCCATCACGAATGCGTCGTTGACCGAGACGCAGAAGACTTTGTCCACGCCTTTCGCCCGCAGTTCTTCGGCCCTGATCACGAACCCAGGCAGGTGATGGTCACTGCAGGTCGGAGTGAAAGCACCCGGAACCCCGAAGAGCACCACCGTTCCCTGGCCGAGCAGTTCAGCGGTCTGGGCGGCCTCCGGGCCCGAGGGTCCGGGCACCTGCACTTTGACGTCAGGGATCTTGTCGCCTACAGATATGGTCATGACTTCTCCTTGGAGTCGGGGCACGCCAGCCTGGTTTGCGGCGCCTTGATCTTTCCGACACGGTAGCGCCTCGGCAGAGGGTTCACGAACTGCGAAGCCGACCGCTTGCGACGGCGACGTGACCTCGCCTTCCTATGCCAAGATTTCTCTATGGCCGACTGGGAGCAAGCGGACGAAGAGCGCTTCGAAGTCGAGAAAGACAGGGCCGAGATGGACAGGGCCGAGATGGACAGGGCCGAGAAGGCCATAGCGGCCGAGACGGCTGCGGCTCTGGTTGAGGACGGGATGACAGTCGGCCTCGGCACCGGTTCAACCGTCGCCTTTCTGCTTCCCGCTCTCGCCGCTCGGCACTTGTCGATCCACTGCGTCGCTACCTCCCCCGCCACCGAGAACCTGGGGCGCGCCGCCGGACTCACAATCGAGGCATTCGACTCTCCCGGAGCGCCCACACGACTCGACATCGCCATCGACGGAGCCGACCAGGTCGCTCCAGACGGTTGGCTGGTCAAAGGTGCCGGCGCAGCTCACACCCGCGAGAAGGTCGTCGCCGCGACGACGGACCGGTTCGTGGTGATCGTCTCCGCCAACAAGCTTGTCGAAGCTCTGGCACCCCCCGTCCCGCTCGAAATCCTTGCGTTCGGATCGCCGTCCACCTTTCGACGCCTCGGGGGGGCGATTCCAAGGCCTGAGACTCCCAGAAGCCCGGAGGGGGGACTCATTGCAGACTGGATTCATAACTTCAGTAGCCCTGAGGCACTTTCACGTTATCTTGATGGAGTCCCAGGGGTCATCAGTCACGGCCTTTTCCCGCCCTCGATGGTCCATGACGTGATCGTCGCCGGCCGGCACTACCGCTGCCCGCCCTCAGTTGAGGCAGGGAGCACGTGGGTGCACTGCTAGGCCACTGCACGGTGACGCCGAGTCGATTGTCGAAGCAGGTCCACGCGTCAGGACTGTGCGTCCAGCGCGCCTAAAACCTGCAACAAATGGGTCAAATCAGTGACGCCGCGACGCCGCTCACGCCGCTTCGGACCCTATTCGATGTGCATCCCGGAGATCGCCCGCGCAATCACAAGCTGTTGGATCTCGCTCGTCCCCTCGAAAATGGTGAAGATCTTGGCGTCACGGTGCCAACGTTCCACCGGGTGGTCTCTCACGTAACCGGCTCCCCCTAGTATCTGGATCGCGTCGTCGGTGACCGTTACAGCGGTCTCACCGGCGAACAGCTTTGACTGCGAGCCCTCCGCCGCTTCGAAGCCAACCGTGCTCGAACCCCGCCACGATGCATTCCACACAAGAAGGCGGGAGGCGTCTGTGAGCATCCTCATCCGGGCGAGCTTGAACGCAATCGCCTGGTTCTCGATGATCGCCCGACCGAACTGTTTACGCTCCTTCGCGTAGTCGAGAGCGTACTCGTAGGCTGCTCGTGCAATCCCGACGGCCTGCGCGCCGACAGCCGGACGGGTCTTCTCGAATGTCGCCATCGCAGCCTGTGAACGACTCCCACCGGACCCGGACCTCGCTCGGGCCAGGCGCTCGTCAAGGCGGTCCTTTCCGCCGAGAAGGTTCCTTGCCGGCACGCGAACGTCGTCGAGGATGACTTCTGCCGTATGCGAAGCGCGAATGCCCATCTTCTGGAACTTCTGACCCTGCGAAAGCCCCGCAGTTCCCGGGCCGATCACGAAGCTTGCTTGGCCTCGTCCCTTGAGATCGGGTTCGACCGATGCAACCACGACGTGCACATCGGCGATGCCGCCGTTTGTGATCCAGGTCTTTGTTCCGTTGAGCACCCACTCGTCGCGGGACTCGTCGTAGACCGCCCGGGTTCTCATCGACGACACGTCCGAGCCGGCGTCAGGTTCGGAAACGCAGAACGCTCCGAGCGCGACCTTGTCGGGGGTTCCGAAGCACTGAGGCAGCCACTCCCCGATCTGTTCTGGCGTCCCGTTGGCGAAGATTCCCGCGACCGCGAGTGTGGTCCCGAAGATCGCTAGCCCTATACCCGCGTCACCCCAAGCCATCTCCTCCATGACCAAGGGGACAGAGATGCCGCTCGGATCGGAGAACATATTCCCGACGAAGTCGAGTGAGTACATCCCGACCTTGGCCGCCTCCTCGATGACGGGCCACGGGGTCTCCTCGCGCTCGTCCCACTCGTGAGCGACAGGACGGACCACCTTCTCTGCGAAGTCGTGTACCCACTTGCGCAGCTGTTCCTGGTCTTCGTTGAGCCCCATGAAAAAATCCGGCATCTTCACCTCAACCCTCTCGCCAACAAATACATTTGTTACTGAACAGTAACAACGAGTATACCGCTCGGACCGTCCACATCACACAAGTCCGGAAATCAACGGACAGTCGTCCCACCAGGTCCGTCCTCCACCGTCCAGCCCTCCGCGATCAGCTCGTTGCGCAAGGCGTCCGCTCGCGCCCAGTCACGATTCGAGCGCGCCTCGTCTCGCTGCGCTGCACGCTCGACGACAGAAGGCGGCACCACCTTGCCCTCGCGGCGAAGCTCCAAGCCGAGCGCCGACTCGAACATCTCAAAGACCGCCGAAGCGAGACCGGCCGCCTCGTCTCCCGTCGCCGACCTCGCTGCTTTGAGCAGGTCGAATCCGAGGGCGATCGCTTTTGGCGTGTCGAGATCGTCGTCCATGAAGGCCCGGAACTTGACCAGCGCAGCCTCGTTAGCGCTGGCACCCCTCGCTCCGGCGAACTCCCGCGAGAAGATGTCGAGGCGGTCGACTCCCGCCGAAGCAGCTTCGAGGGTTCCGGCGCCCACCGCCATCGGCGAGCGGTAGTGCGCCTGGAGAACTTGGAGCCGGAAAGCTCTCGGGTCGTACGCGTCGAGGAGACCGAGAAGCGAGAGGGTGTTGCCGAGAGATTTGCTCATTTTTTCCCCTCCTTCATCGACGATCATCCCGTGGTGGGCCCAGTGGCGGGCGAAGACTTTCCCGTCCGCCGTCGCTTGGGCTCGCTCGTTCTCGTGGTGGGGGAAAGACAGGTCGAGCCCCCCGGTGTGCAGGTCGAAGCCCTCCCCCAACAGCCCGAGCGACATCACGACGCATTCGGTGTGCCATCCTGGGCGGCCTTCGCCCCACGGCGAGTGCCACGAGGGCTCCCCTGGCTTGGCGAACTTCCACAGCACGAAGTCCATCGCCGAGCGTTTAGCGGCAGCGTCATTGGCCTCGATCCGGGCGCCGGCACGCAGGGATTCGAGGG
>JAKAZH010000024.1 GCA_021815935.1 Actinomycetes bacterium | reverse complement strand
CTCATCGAGAGCTCCATCACTCACGCCTAGCCCGTGCAGTCACCCGCCCCGGGGATCCCCTCGAGCGGAGAATCTCAGTTGAGGCAACGAATGGGGCCAGGCGGAGGTTTCAGCTGAGTCAACTCGGTGGAGCAGTTCGAACTTCCCATAGTATGTAGACTGGTCGAAGTTAAATTAGTGAAGGGGCAGCAGTGAGGTGCACTGAATTTGGCTTAGCGTGTAATTCGCGTCGCTTTGTGGTGACGTGGCCTGCGGGTTGTCGTTTTTTAGGTGGACGATGTGCTTAACCCGTCGGTTGCACGCTCCTTCCGCTGGGTGAGCCCCTTTTTTGGTGGCCGATCGGGTAGTAGGGCGGCCAATTGCCCCCAGTCTTCAGATGGAGCCGTGTGCTGCCCGTCGGTGACGTGATGCTTGTTCGTCTCGTGGAAGCTTTTATGAGTCGTCGATGACAGAACCTGACACAGCTACTGTCGGTGCGCTTTTGCGGGACCTCGTTTGTGACCGCAGTTGGAGTCCGCCGCTGCAGTTTGTCGCATCCGACGATGGCGACCGACGACGACTTGCGACACTGGTTTCAGCAGGCCGGGTTACGGTTGTGGTGGATCCCATCGCGGAGTTCGCTGACGAGTTCTACGAGTTCCGCCATGCCGGGGAGATGACCGATAGCGCTACTCGGGAGGTGTTTAAGTGCCGGTTTTTCGACGATGCTGACACCTTCGGTGTCTGGGTGTTTTTCCCTTGGTCAGGAGAACTTGTCCGATACCCGGAGCGACAGGAGCATCTTGGTCTAAGGACCTTCCGGAACCGGGAGTTGATTACTGCCGCGGAGCAGCAGCGTCTCGGCGAGGCGAGGATCGCCGTGTTCGGTCTGAGCGTCGGAAGCAACGTTGTGGATCAGTTCATCCAGGTCGGGATCGGGGGCGCCTATCTGATCGGGGACATGGACCGGGTCAGCCCTACCAATCTCAATCGGATGCGTGCCGCGATGCGCCATGTCGGCATGGCGAAGACGGATGTGCTGGCATGCAAGATCAGCGAGGCTGACCCTTACATCGATCAGGTGCACCTCGCCGACGGGTACGGCGCGTCAGGCGACGAGCAGCTGGCAGCGTTCAACCCGGATTTGATAGTCGAAGAGGTGGACGATTTGGTCGTCAAGGCACGGATAAGGCGGTGGGCTAGTGCGAGTCGTACGCCGCTGATCATGGTGAGTGACATTGGCGAACGATCGATGGTGGACGTCGAACGCCACGATTTGGGCAGCGTCCGACCGTTCAACGGACGCGTCAAGCCCGAGACGTTTGACAAGCTGGCAGAGGGCGAACTCAGTTCTGCGGAGGAGCGACGGCTTCTTATCAAGATAGTTGGACCTAAGAACCTGAGCGTTCGGATGCTGACATCTGCGTTCCAGGTGGACAAGCAACTAGCTGGGATGCCCCAGCTCAGCTCGGCCGCTTCGGCAGGAGCAGCGGTCGCCAGCGTCGCAGCCAGGGCAGTGCTCGGGCACGAGCAGATGAAGTCAGGAGCATACGTGCTCTCACCGAGGCGGATGCTCGGGCTTCGCCCGCAGGCTGGTATCCGCGACACAGTTGCAGCCCTCAGCGCGCTGCGCCGTGAGCTAGCTAGCAGCTAGCTGGCCATGAGAGCTAGCGCCCGCTCGCAGGGCCGAGAAGCCGTTCAGGGGCGTGCGTCATTGATTCTCGCTGCCACATGCGGCGCGCAGTTCATGCTCATGATCGACGACACAGTCGTGAACGTGGCGCTGCCGACGCTCGGTAGAGACCTTGGGTTCAGCGTCGAGCTGCTTCCGTGGGTGGTCGATGCCTACATGTTGCTATTTGGCGGCTTCATGATATTCAACGGCCGGGTGGCTGATCTGTTCGGTCGTCGACGGGTATTCGTGGCCGGGTTGCTCCTGTTCGTCTCGGCCTCGCTGACCGCAGGTCTTTCCCAGTCCGCGATGATGCTGGTGGTTGCGCGGGGCGTGCAAGGGTTTGCTGGCGCCCTCTTGGCCCCCGCGGCGCTCGGCATCCTCGCCGCCACCTTCCAGGCCCCGGAACAGCGTCGCCGGGCGCTCGCCGTCTGGGGTGCCTCGACCGGGCTTTCAGGGATCGCAGGAGTTCTCCTAGGCGGAGTTATCACAGGCTTTCTCGGATGGCGGTGGGTATTTCTGATCAACGTGCCTGCCGGGGCGGTGATCCTGGTTTTGCTAGTTCTCGCCGCTTCGAGTTGTCGCGACATCGACGGCAGTGGCGCTCACCTCGACGTACCAGGCGCTGTCCTCGTTTCATCGGGCCTGCTGACTCTGGTGTGGGCGGTGCTGAGAGCGCCGACACATGGGTGGTCTAACGCCGTGACATTGGCGTCCCTGGCGACAGCGGGGCTACTGCTGTGTTGCTTTGTGGCCCGGGAAGCCCACGCCTTCGAACCCATCCTCGATCTGCGATTGTTTCGCCGCCGAGGTTTTACGGCGTCAACTGCATGCATGTTGCTGGCGGCGGCTGGCATGTACTCGATGGTGTTTTTTCTTACTCAGTACATGCAGACAGTCCGAGGGTGGTCTCCGGTACGCACAGGCGTATCCTGGTTGTCCTTCGGCGGCCTATTCATGGTTGCGACGGGCATATCAATCAAGCTGACCCCAAAGGTCGGCGCTCGGGTCCTGATCGTTGCGGGCGGAGCTTTTGGGTGCGCGGGCCAGCTACTGCTCCTTCGCACAACTGCGGGAGGCAGCTACTGGACTCAGCTTGCCCCGGCCATAGCATTCATGGGAGCGGGCATCGGTTTGGCATTTATGCCCGTCTACGTGACAGCGCTGCACGGACACGGCACCGGTCAGTCCAGCGTTGTATCAGCGGTTCTCGGGACAACGCAGCAGGTCGGGGGAGCGATTGGGGTGGCAGTTCTCGGGTCAGTCGCGATCAGCCGCGGCCATTCTGTCCTCGCCCGCACAGGAAACCTGCGGCTTGCGCTCATCGACGGCTTCCACCGTTCTTTCCTACTTGCTGCGTTGTGCATGATGGCCCTCAGTCTTGCAGCATTGTTTTTGCCATCGGTCACGGAGGAGGTCAACATGGAGGCGGTGCAGGGCTGGTGAGGCCAGTGCTGCACCTAGAGCGATATGGACGGATTCATAAGGGTACCTGGCTCGTGTTGAGGCAATGCCTGACATTGAACTCGGTGACCCCGGAAGGAGCGATAGAGCAATGACCGACGCACTGGTACGCCCCGACCTGGGCAGTCAGGCGGCCTACCTCATCAGAAGCTGTACAGAGGGATCTGACCCATCTTTAGTGGCTGAGGCGTTGCGTATTCACGCAGCCGGCTACCTGTCGATGGGTTTCCTCAATGGCGAGGCGGTCACTGAAGAAGGGTTCATTCACCCCGATATTGATCGGTCCCGAGGGGAGACGACCGAATATTTTCTGGCCGTTAACAGCACTAACGCTGGCGACTGCGCGACGTTACGCAAGGTAAGGCTCAGGCCGGGCGCATCCATGACCGACTTTGATTGCTATGAACTCTGTCGAAGGTCGCTCTTCCCGGAAGGAGCGGCCCATCTAGCGCGAATGTTCTCGGAGGCTCAGGCGGTGGTCGAAATCTCTGCCTTGGCTAGGACCCCCCAGGCCTCGCCGGCCACCGTGTGGCATCTGCTGCGAGCGGCGGTGCATGACAGCATGGCACGAAAGGAGGTCTGGTTTTTTTGCCTTGTCGTGTCGACCTACGACAGCTTCGTGAGCCACCTGGGGCCCAGTTTCATGAGTGTCCTCGGCCGTGATGTAGCAATTGAGGACGGGCGGGTGAGTTCGGACGTGATGCTTCGCCCGGTAATGGTCGATACCACATCCTTTATCGATTCGATGCTCCTCGACTACGAGGGTGCGGCGGGCAGGACTCGTTCCCGGCTGGAACGGTCGTTGCTGTTCTTTAGCGAAGGTCTCGACGAGAAAGTTGTTTCCCCGGCTGCGGCCGCCTTCAGGGGCGAGCGGGCGGGGGAGAACTTCCGACCTCCCCGGCTAGCTACTTCGGCCCCGAACAACGCTGTTGGATCGCCGACCTGAGGTGGAGCGATGGGCGGCCGGCGGCCGCTCGTGGCCCGATCCCGCCTTTCGGCCCTGTGGGCTCCGTTCTCGACCTTTGACGGCACGTCGGGTCGCGTCGAGGCCGGCATGGCGGGGGTCGGACGGTGGCGGCTTTGGGATGAGATCGGCCCGGGTTGCGGGTCGGGACTGGACGAGGCAGGTCGTTTATGGCGGCAACGTTACGCACGGTAGGCAGGCGAGCTGGGCCATGGGCTCGCCGCTCGGAACAGACGCTCAGGGTCTTTCGGCGGAGGCAAGAGCGACGATGTTGATGCGACTGTGTGCGCCAAGACACCGACGCCGCTCCACGTGGTCGCCCTGTCGAGACCGTCGTAGGGGGGGTGCGGTTCCAGCCCAAGCAGGGCTTCGGGATGCTGGCGAGGCCTCTCCATCAGGTCGAGGTCAGTTCACGATCGGTCTGAGGTCGCCCAACGAGGTGAGGTGAGGTGAGGTGATCAGCCAGTCGCTCGCGGCGTGGTCTTGGCGACCGCTTGCGATGGCCCTCCGAGAAGCGCTCTTAAGCGGCCGGACCTCCGGGTCACCTGTGCCGATTGGGTCTCCCGGTGCGAGACGTGCTCGGGCGTGCGCCTCGGGGATCTGTGGGCTGGACTACTACCCCGGCGCTCAGTTTGATGGGCGACCGGATCGTGACCGCCAGCAGGGACCATCTCCATCACGCCGCGGGCTGCCTCGGCGGCGTCTCGACGACGCCTGCGATCCGCAAGCCGACGGTGATGACGAGGTCACCGACAAAGCGGGGGACCGCCGAGCGACCGCTCCCACGACGGGGCTCCTCGGCGGCGCAAGCAAGCAAGCGCACGCCAGGCCATCAGCAGCGCAGCGACGACGACGAACACCGTCACAGCTCCACCCCCCATCTCTCGGTTCGGTTCGGCGGCCCCGACCGAGACGGTGCCGGCGGCCGCTGTTGCTGCGCCAGCGAAGTGCAGCGCCCGCTCTACGGCTGCCTGTGCCCGGCGGCGGTGCCCGAGAGCCTCGATGGTCTTGGCTGCATCGTCAGGTCCGAGAGGTCGGTGGTCGTTGCCGATCGCCCAGCGCTCCTGGTAGGCGGCGACGGTCGAGACCGCCTCCATCCACGTCTCACGAGGGGCGGGTTCGACTGGCGGGAAGCCGAGGCGGTGGACCCACACCTGGCCCCATTGAATGGCATGTGTGGCGAGGTCGGCTGCCCGGCGCTGCATCGCTTGGTCCCGGTCTTCGAGGGCTCGGACCATGTCGGGGTCGGTGACGCCGCAGGCTCGGGGGACGAGCCCGGCTATCAGGTTGGTAGCCACTTGGCGTCTGCTGGCCGCCGCAGTCACCCACCGGTCGACCCGGCCATGGAGTACCGTCGCAGGGTCGTCGGCGTCGGTGAGCGGCCGGGCGACGATGAGCTTCGGGAACGTCGGCGAAGCATCTCGTCTCCTGCGTTGGCGCGCTGGACTTTCGGCATAAGGATCGTCACAACTCGGACGTTTCCAAGACACGATGAGTCGGTTGTTCACGAGCATCGGTGAGACATCCGTCACTGTCGCGGCAGCACCCTGTATGTGAACGATGCAGCATCGTCGAAGGAGTTGTGGCGGTGGAATGGTCGTTGGCTAGCGAGATAAAAATGTATCTCCGTGGGATCGCCGATATCTCGATCTTGGACGAGCCATTTAATCAATCCATCATCAGTGATTGAGAGCTTTGGACGCGTGCCCCCGGACGTGAGTGATTCCAGTCGACCATCATCTCCATTCGGATCGGACATATGGATCCTAAATTCGACGATTGAACCTGGACGTATGACGTGACCAGTACTGACCCACCGCTTACTATCAGACGAAGTGATTGGAATTGACTCATTGCCGAATGAGTCGCGCGCGATTTCGATGCGCGGAAAATTCAGGGCATTCGTGCTGGCTGCCTTGAATGTGATTCCAGAGGCGCCCGTCTCCGATGCCTCGCCTTTGTATTGGAGGACAACGCATGATTTGGATGTCCTCTCCGTGGCCACACAGTCCAAAGCAGGTGGCTTCCCGTCGCAACTATGATCACAGCAGCGATGCACCAAAGCGTCCCACCAAGAATTATCCAGCCGTTCTGCCACCGCTGAGCTTTTGAGGCCACTTCAGCCATCCCTAGGGCAAACGGGAGCGCACCAACGGTCGCTAGAGTGCCGCCCAGCCCAAAACCCATGGTGTGATTGACCGCCACGCTCGCAGTATACGTTTGCTTGCGGCTTGTTTATCTCTAGGGCGGCCGAGAATTGACTCAATGTCATAGGTGTCTGGGGCTCCTACGCGGTCGTCGAACTTGCCATCGACCTTCGAAGACCGTGATCGACCACCGAGGTCCGCTCGCTGGCCCTGGGCCGCTCCCAATGTAAGCAGCTTTGCTTGACCAATTGGCAGCCTACTGTTGGACGTTGAAGCGATGCGCGGCGAGCCACTCATCGCCAAGCCCGGCCCAACGTGACCAAGCCGTAACTCCGATACAGCGAAACTCGACAGGCAGGAAGTACCAGGTTTGGAGACCTTCGATGGCAGCTCCGAGTTCCCATCGTTCTCCGTCCTACTCCGGTTGCCTCTTTCAGATGCCCGAGCGAGGGTAGACACTATAAGATCGTCGCGCCTTTCCCCGAATCCCCTGGGTTTATGCGTGGCCGCTAGAGTGCGGGGGATAGGCTTGAGTTGCAAATATTTCGGTGGATGGCTTTGCCGCTGGCCAGATTTTAGAGCGGCCGCTCTGGCGGACTGGGACGGATGCGAGCCGTGGTCTGGGGCCGCCCGGACAAGTTGGTGGTGGCGTCGCGAAGCTTCTCCAGACCGAGCCGCCCCAAGTAGCGGTTTCCCCAGTGCCTGGACACCCGGTTCTAGATCCTCCACGCGGCTCTGGCGGGAGTTGGGGCGGGGCAGAGCTGCGGCTCCGGCACGATGCTGACACCTGATCACTTCACCGGATCCAGTCGCGATCGTTGGCGTGATTGACCTCCTCGTCGGCTTTCGCCCTGCCACGAACGGGTTAGCGTTACCTTGATGTCGTTCACGAGGGTGCAAGCAGGCGCAGCGTCGGGGGCTGCGGTGGAAGTCGGTCAGCTGGTTCGTGCCCGGGGCCAGCAGTGGGTCGTGTCCGCGCTCAGTCGCAGCGTCCAGCCAGCCGACGAGCTCGCTCCTGCTCGTCTGCCCGGCCGGACGCTCGCGACTCTCACGAGTGTCAGCGACGACGATCTCGGCGAGGAGTTGACTGTGGTGTGGGAGGTCGAGCCGGGCCGCGAGGTTCTGCCGTCGAGCCATCTCCCTGACGTCAGCGGCGGCGGCTTTGACGCTCCTGAGACGCTCGGTGCTTTCCTCGACGCGGTCCGCTGGGGGACAGTCGCCAGCGCTGATACCGCGACCCTTCAGGCGCCGTTTCGCTCCGGTATCACTATCGCCGAGCATCAGCTTGAGCCGGTGGTCCGGGCGTTGCGGATGCCCCGCGTCAATCTGTTGATCGCGGATGACGTTGGGCTGGGCAAGACGATTGAGGCCGGTCTTATTGCTCAGGAGATGATTCTCCGTCACCGGGTGCGCCGGATCCTCGTGGTCTGTCCTGCGTCGCTTACCGCGAAGTGGGCGGATGAGATGGGCGCCCGCTTCGGTTTGGACTTCCAGGTCCTAGACGCCGGAGCGTTGAAGGAGCTGCGCCGCTCTCATGGGCTGCAGGCGAACCCGTTCTCCGTCTACCCGCGCACCATTGTCAGCATGCAGTGGCTGCGCACCCCTCGGGTGCAGCGCCTCCTTGACGAGGTGTTGGACTCCGAGAGCCGCTACCCAGGCTTCTTCGACCTTTTGATCGTCGACGAGGCGCACCACTGCGCCCCGCCCGCGCCGAGACGCGCGAGCGGCTACGCCGTGGACAGCAAGCAGACCCTCGCGGTGCGCAGGGTCGGCGAGCACGCAAGCCACCGCCTGTTTCTTTCCGCTACCCCGCACAACGGTTACAGCGAATCGTGGCAGGCGTTGCTTGAGATGCTCGACCCGCAGCGTTTCCTTCGAGGGACCGACCCGGACCCCGCGCAGGTTGACGAGGTGGTCATCCGCCGGCTCAAGGATCAGATCCTCGACGTGGACGGTATGCGGGTGTTCCCGGACCGGTTCACTCGGGCGGTGGAGGTCGACTACACCGGCGACGAGAAGGCCGTCCACGAGCTACTCGACAGTTACAGCGCAGCGCGCCGCGGGCGCAGCCGCGGGGCGGGGGTGCCCGCCGCGGACCTTGTCACTCTGCTGTTGAAGAAGCGACTGTTCTCATCCCCCGCCGCTTTCTCCTCCACCCTCGCCGCCCACATTGACAGTCTCAACCGTCTAGCCGGAGGCCTTGACGAGTCGGATAGCGCCGGCTCGCCAGGTGGTGTTCCCGCATGGCTCACCGACGCGCTTGACTGGGCGAACGAGTCCGGCGACACCGACGAAGACGAGACTATCCTTATCGCACGGAGCGCCGGACTGCTCGGCGACACGGACAGCGCCGGGGCGGCCGACCTTGCAGGCATGGCCGGGTGGTGCGAGCGCCACGCCGAGCCGGCTGACAGTAAAGCCTTGGCACTGGTAGCGGAGCTCGATAGCATCTGCCGTCCTGCAGGACGATGGAACGACGAGCGGGTGATCGTCTTCACCGAGTACGTCGACACTCTCAACTGGCTCGAAGGCATCCTTTACGCCCGCGGCCTGGCAGGCGAACGCCTCGGCGTCATCCACGGCGGCACCGACGAAGCCAAACGCGAGCGCACCAAGCACGCTTTCCAAGCCCATCCGTCCCGCGACCCGATCCGCATACTTCTCGCGACCGACGCCGCCGGCGAGGGCATCGACTTACAGAACCACTGTCACCGGATCGTCAACTACGATATCCCGTTCAACCCGAACCGCCTCGAGCAGCGAATCGGCCGCGTCGACCGTATCGGCCAGAGCGTTCCCGTCGAGGTGATCCATTTCGTCGGCGCCGGCTGGCAGACCGCCCCGCCCGGCTCCTACGCAGCCGACCTCGAGTACCTGTCGCGCGTCGCCGCCAAGATCGCCACCGAGCGGCGCGATCTCGGGGCGGTCAACCCGGTCATCGCCGCCGCTATCGAAGCCCGCATGCTCGGCAGACCGTTCCTCGCCGACCCGACATCTGACGCCCCGCCGAGCGCCCAGCAGCTGCAAGCCGAACGTGACCTGCGCGCCGCCCGGGCCGGCGCTGATACCGCCCGGCTGCGCAGCCACCTCGACGACAGCATCCGCCGGCTGCATGTCGCTCCCGCCAACGTCAAGCGGGTCGTCGAGACGGGCCTCGCCCTCGCCGGGCAACCCCCGCTGCAAGCCCGAGGCGACGCTACTTTCGCCGCCCCCGAGCTTCGCCGGGGATGGGAACGCACCCTCGACGGGCTCGCCGACCCGCTCACCGGCGAGGCGCGGCTGATAGCGTTCGACCCGGCTGTCGCCGTCGGGCGAGAGGACGTGGTCGTCGCGCATCTCGGGCATCCGCTCGTCGCCCACTGCACGCGCCTGCTGCGAAGCGCTATCTGGGGCGGTCGCGTCCCCCTGCACCGCGTGACTGCTGTCAGGGCCGCCCTGCCGGAGGGGATCACCGAGGGCGGTCTGCTGGTCGTCGCTTTCGCCCGCCTTGTCGTCGTCGGCGGTGACGGCGCCCGCCTTCACGAGGAGGTGCTACTGGCCGGCCGGGAACTGCCACCGTCGGGCCGGTCGCGCCGGGTGGAGCTCGACGCCAAGCGCTACAGCGACGTCCGCGCCGCCGTCGAAGCCGCGCTCGACCCCGGGAACTGCCGCCGGGCGCCCAGCGCAGCCGAAGCGCGCTTGACCGCAGAATGGGAGGACGTCGCCCCCAGACTCGCCGCTGACGTGGAGCGTCGGGCCGAGCAGCAGTTCGAGGGTCTCGCCCGCGACTTCTCCCGCCGCGAGGCCGAGGAGACCGCCCGCGTCGAGGGCCTGTTCGACCAGCTGGCCGCCACTTTACGCAGGGCGCTCGGCACAGCCCATGCCTTCAACACCGCTCGTCAACTCAGCTTCGACGACCTCGACGTCACAGAACGCCAGCAGGTTGAGCGAGACAGGCGCGCCTGGCAGGAACGCCTCGACGGCATCGAAACCGAACGGCGCCGCGAGCTCGACAGCGTCGCCCGCCGCTTCGCTGGGGCCCGCAACCTGGTGTTCCCTTTCGCCGTCGCCTTGTGCGCCACCGGCACTGCCAGATGAGACGGCGGGCACCGACCGGAGGGCAAGCCGAGCAGGCCCGACGCCGTCAGTCGTGGCTCGATCTCATCCAGACGAGCGGCCCGTGGATCACGCTTCCTGTAGCGGAGCGGGCGATGCCCAACGGACCGGCCGCCGTCCCCGAGGCGATCCGATCCCGACTGCGGACGTTGACCGAGGACACCCTCGCCCAGCGCGGCGGACCCCGTGAGCAGCTCATCGCTGCGGTCCTCGCCGACGCCCTCGACTGGGCCGGCCATCGACGCGACGCCACCGACCTGCCGGCCGCCATGGCCGAACCGGTAGCGGAGCACCCGGGCGTTGTCCTGCGAGCAGACTTCGCCTTCTTCGCCGAGACCGCGGAGGAGGAAAAAGGCGAGCCCGTCGACGTCCCCGGTTCCTCCGACGGCGAGGACCCCGACGCAGACAAGGCCGCCGCCGACGCTGACAGCAACGTCGATAACGAGGCTCGACCGTGGCGGCTTCTCGGCATGAAAAGCCCTTGGGGCACGCATCCGCTCGCTTCGCTGACCACCGCAGGCATGACCGCGAGCCCCGTCGAACGCCTCGCCCGCCTGCTTCGAGCGAGGGACGTGCCCGTCGGCATAGTGACCGACGGACGGTGGTGGGCAGTCGTTTGGGCGCCCAGAGGGGGCACAACCTCCGCGGGCGTATGGGACGCAAGCCTGTGGAGCGAGGAACCTGAGACTCTCCGCGCTTTCGTCGCTCTCTTGCAGCGCGCCCGGTTCCTCGCCGAGGAACCGAGGAACCGGCTGCCCCAACTGCTCGCCGAGAGCCTCGACCGCCAAGAGGAGGTCACAGAGAGCCTCGGCAGGCAGGTCCGCTCCGCGGTCGAACTTCTCGTCGGCGCCCTCGACAGCCTCGACCAGTCAAGCGGACGGCAGCTTCTCGGCGGGGTCAGCGACGACGACTTCTACGACGGGGCCGTCACGGTGATGATGCGAATCGTGTTCCTCCTCTTCGCAGAGGAGCGGCGCCTTCTTCCCTCCGACGACGCCACCTACATCGCCTCCTACAGCGTCGGACGTCTCGTCGAGCAGCTCGACAACCGGGCCGCCCTCGCCGGTGAGGCCGCCTTGGAGCACCGAAGCGGCGCGTGGCATCGCCTGCTCGCCGTCAGCAGGGCGCTTCACTCGGGGGTCAAACACGAGGATCTCAATTTCCCCGCCTACGGCGGAGCCCTCTTCGACCCGGACCGCTACCCGTGGCTGGAAGGCCGCCGACCGGGCGAACCGCTCGACGCCAGCAGACCCCCCGACGTCGACGACCGCACGGTGCTGCGGGTGCTTCGCGCCGTGCAATACGTAACCGTAGCCGGCGAAAGGCGACGCCTCACCTTCCGTGCTCTTGACGTCGAGCAGATCGGCTACGTCTACGAAGGCCTCCTTGAAACGGAGGTCCGCACCGCCACCGAACCGGTCCTCGCCCTCGTAAGGGCAGCCGACCCGAAGAAGCAGAAAGCCCCCGCCGAAGTACCGGTCAGCCAAGCGCTCGCCGCAGTGCGCGACCTGGACCGGGTACAGCTCACCGACTGGCTCGTAGAGCGCACCGGCTGGACCAAGCCGAGGGCCGCCGCGGCACTCGACACCGAGCCGCGCACAGAGGCAACCGCCGCCCTCCTCGCCGCCGTAGGCGGCTCATTCGACGCCGCCTTCGATGTCACGACTGTCACGGCAGCCGACAGGGCCGCCACCGCTGCCGAAGCCGCAGGGCTCGCCCCGCTCACCCTGCTTGGCGCCGCCCTTCGCCTCGACGAGCGCGGCCGGCCGGTCGTGTACGGGATCGGCGCCCGCTACATCGCGCCGAGCACCCGCCGTGTCGCTACAGGCACCCACTACACGCCTCGCTCCCTCGCCGAGGACGTCGTGGTCAACACCCTCGAACCGCTCGTCTACCGGCCCGGCCCGCTCGAAACTTCCGACAGCTCCGCCTGGCGGCTTCGTCCGTCGCCTGACATCCTCGCCCTTCGCGTTGCCGATATCGCGATGGGATCGGGCGCTTTCCTCGTCGCCGGATGCCGCTACCTCGCCGAGAGGCTCCTCGAAGCATGGCACCAAGAGGGATGGGCCGAAGCGACACGGGCGGTCGCCGCCCGTACCGGCGGGCAGGCCCGCTCCGACAGCGAAGCGGAGCCGGTACTTCTCGAAGCACGCCGGCAGGTCGCGGAACGCTGCCTCTATGGCGTAGACGTCAACCCTCTCGCCGTCGAGATGGCAAAACTGTCCCTCTGGCTGATCACCATGGACCGCGAACGACCATTCGGGTTCCTCGACGACCGCTTCCGATGCGGCGACACCCTCCTCGGGCTCGTCTCGGCCGCCCAACTCGAAGCCGGCCACCTCGAACCCGAAGGTCGGCGCTCCACCGACATCGCCGAGCACATCCGGCCGATACTCCAAGAAGCAGCCGACATCCGCCGGCGTATCACCGCCCACGATGTAGTCAACATCCGCGACGTCGAGCACAAAGCCCGGCTGCTGGCCGACGCGGAGCGCACCACCGCTCGCCTGGTGACGATCGCCGACGCGATCACCGGGGAAGGTCTCGCCTGGGCCAGGGCCAGACCGGCGGACCTTCGTACCCGCTTCCTGGTTCTATCCGACCGTATTCGCACCGCCCTCGTCCACGGCGAGGAGCACCTCCTGCGCCAAGAAGCCGACGCCGATCTGCAGCGCGGCCGCCCCGACGGCACCGCTCCCCGCAGGCCGCTTCACTGGCCGCTCGCCTTCCCCGAAGTGTTCGCCGACACCCACGAGCCGGGCTTCGACGCAATCATCGGCAACCCCCCGTTCCTCGGCGGGCAGAAACAGACTGGCCATCTCGGCGCCGACTACCGCAACTGGCTGCAGCGCTGGGACGGCCAGCAAAGGAGGGGCAGCGCCGACCTCGTTGCCTTCTTCGTCCTTCGCGCGAACCGGCTACTCTTACAACGTGGCCAGCTCGGCTACATCGCCACGAACACCCTCGTCCAAGGCGACACACTCGAAGTCGGCCTTCTCCAAGCGGCAGCCGCCGGCCTTACCATCCGGCGTGGCCAGTCCAGCCACAAGTGGCCGAGCCGATCCGCCAACCTGGAGATAGTCACCATTTGGGCCAGCCGGGCTCCGCTCGCCGAGAGAGCCACCCGCTGGCTCGACGGCGAGCCCGTCCCGAGCATCGGTCCCGACCTGGAACCCGTCGGCCGGGTCCACGGGCGCCCCTACCGACTGCCGGAGAACGACGGCAAGGTGTTCCAAGGCAGCAACATTCTTGGCCTCGGATTCACGCTCACACCCGAAGACGCTGCCACCATGATCGCCAAGGACCCCATCTACACCGAAGTCGTCCAGCCCTATGTGATCGGCCAGGACCTCAACCGGCGACCCGACTGCTCGGCCAGCCGCTGGGTCATCAACTTCGGCGACTGGCCTCTCGAGCACTGCGAGAAGTACCCCGAAGCCATCGACCGGGTCCGTCGGCTCGTTCAGCCCGAGCGGGAGCGCAATCGCCGCGAGTCATATCGCCAGCGTTGGTGGTGGTACGGCGAGCGGCGCGTGCAGCTTTACCAGACAATTGCCGGCCTCGACCACGTCCTCGCCATCTCCCTCGTCAGTAACGTCGTGAAGCCGGTTCGAGTGCCAACAGGCCAGGTGTTCGCCCACAAATGCGCTGTCTTCGCCTTCGATGACTTCGCCCCCCTTGCCATTCTTTCTTCGGCCGTCCATGACGTTTGGGTCATCCGATATTCGTCCACCATGCGGACTGACATCAACTACTCACCTTCGGACGTGTTCGACACCTTCCCCCGCCCGGCCGCGAGTCCGCAGCTCGAAGCCCTCGGCAAGTCCCTCGACGCGGAGCGGCGGGAGCTGATGCTGTCCCGGGCGTGGGGGTTGACCACCACCTACAACCACGTCCATGACCGCACCGCCGCCGACCCCGCCGTCGTGCGTCTCCGTGACATCCATGCTGCCATCGACCGGGCCGTCTTCGACGCCTACGGCTGGAGCGACCTCGACCCGCAGGTCGGGCATCACCCGACCAAGATCGGCGTGCGCTGGACGGTCAG
>JAKAZH010000263.1 GCA_021815935.1 Actinomycetes bacterium | reverse complement strand
AGCCTCCAGCGACCCCACCCGACCCAACAACTCCGCTTGTCCCCGCTCCAGCGACGCCTGTCCCCGCTCCAGCGACCCCACCCGGCCCAGCAGCGCCTCCGCCAACCGGCTGAGCTCCCGGATGTCTCGGCTGTTCTCCGCTACGAGCTGAGGAAGTTGCAGAACTTCCTCGGTGAGCAACAGCACCCGTAGCTGCGCGCGCAACCCGGGGTCGGCCTCGAGCTGGCGGATCATGTCGAGCGTGTCCACTACCAAGATCCTACCGGCGCAGACGCCGCGCGTTGGATTGCGTGCGTCGGGCGGGCGGGACTTGAACCCGCGACCCCCAGACCCCCAGTCTGGTGCGCTACCAAACTGCGCCACCGCCCGTAAACTACACAGAAACCTTACCCGACGATACGGCCCGCGAGTCAAACGTGCTTCGGGAGCCACTCCGCGAACCAGTAGATCCGGTAGATCAGATAGCCGGCGAGGCCTACAAGTAAAGCTTTGAAATGCCACGGGACTTTGCGTGGTCCCGTCTCGAGGACCGTTCCGCAGGTCGGGCACGCGCCATTCTCGGCGAGGTTCTTCGCGTTCCAGAAGTGGCTGCAGTCCTCACACCAAGGCACTGGCGAGCCTTTCGGACAACGAAGTCGACGTTCCTACCGTTTCCACGGCGACGCACCCGGCTGGCCTCAAACCCGCCTCACCGCCAGGATCGCCACGTCGTCGCCTAGAGGGCCGGAAGCAAAGTCACGAGCTGCTTCGAGGAGGTCCTTGCAGAGAATCGAGGCGTCCTGGCCGGGATCGCGCCGTAGCGCAGCGGCGATCCTGTCCTCCCCGAAAATCTGACCTCCCGACCGGGCCTCGGCGAGACCGTCCGTGTACATGAGAACGACGTCTCCAACCAGAAGGGGCCGTTCCCTCGAAAAGTATGTACCCGCGGGATCCAAGGTCAAAAGGGGCCCTGTCGCTCTAAGGGCGTGTATCTCGGAGTCCTGCCACAGCCAGGTAGCCGGATGCCCCGCCGACGCGTGGCGTAGAGTTCCCGCTACCGGGTCCAGGACGACCACACAGACGGAGACGAGATCCTCCGGGCGGCTCCCCACGGAAAGCGCCCGGTTGAGCTCCTCCAAAGCCTGGGCAGGGTCACGGAACTGACGTATGAAGGTTCGGAGCAGGTATTTGACCTGAAAAGCCGTGATAGAAGGATCGATCCCGTGCCCCGCGACGTCGCCGATGACGATCGCCAGGCGTCCTCCCGTCGTCGAGAACACGTCGTAGAAGTCGCCTGCCATCATCCCGCTGCCGGGTTCGTAGACCCTTCCCAGCTCGAACCCCTCCACCTGCGGGAGGGTTTCGGGGGCCAGGCGGTCAGCCCAACGCCTCGGCGCGAGCTGGTCTTGGGCGAGCACCTCTTCGGCGCGCCGCTCGAGCATGGCACGCACTTCGGCTGTTCGAGCTTCGGCGAGGAAACGTGGTGCGAAGCGAACCGTTACCAGCACCGGGATCGCCACCGCCGCAAGCGGGATCGAGAACCACGCCGACTTCGATTCCGCCCCGATCCCGAGGGCCACGGCGAGGATCGCGTAAAGAAGCGTCGCGTGAAGGTCCTTGTCGAAGGCAGCTCGGGCCAGCTCGTGGGCCTCCCGACCGTTCGACGACGCCGAAGTTTCGACCTTGATGCGCCGGGCAGCGCGCGCAAGGCGGGCCGCCGCCCGGCCCCACAGGGCGGCCGCGACGACGCAAAGTATCGCAGCTACCGCCAGCCACGGCTTGGGAGGCATGCCACCCAGGCTACCTGCGCAGCGACCCCGATAGGGATTCTGTCATCACGTTGCGGGCATCCGGCGCCCCTACGAGGTCCGTCTGCGAACCCGGAACACCAAAGGTGTCGGGCCAAAATCGAAGTGGTCCCGCAGGCGCCGCTCGAGATATCGCAGGTACGGACCGGGGATCGTCTTTGTGGCGAACAAGGTGAAGGTCGGCGGGTCCACGGTCCCCTGGGTCGCGTAGAGCACCCTGCCGCCCGGTGATGCGTGGGCGGCCTGCGCAGCTCCTATCACCTGGTTCAGTTCCGCGGTCGGAACCCTCTTGGCTGACGCCTCGATAGCTTTACGGACCGCCGGAAGCAGCTTGTGCACGCCCAGCGCGGTCCTGGCGCTCAGGGTGAGCACGGGAGCGTAAGCGAGGAATGCGAGGCGGTCGGCGACTTCGACCCGCATCACGGCGCGGCCAGCGGCGTCGAGGAGATCCCACTTGTTGAGCACCAGCACGGCGGGGCCGCCGGCCGCGTCGACGCGCTCCGCCAGGCGCTGATCCTGGCGGGTGATCCCTTCGGAGGCGTCCATCACCATGACGGCGCATCGAGCCCGGTCAAGCGACTGCAGCGCCCGGACCATCGAGTAGTACTCGGCGCCCTCAGCCTCCTTGCTCCTGCGCCGCATGCCCGCGGTGTCGACGAGCACAATGTCGCCGTCAGGTGAAGCTATCAACGTGTCGATGCTGTCCCTGGTGGTGCCGGCCAGGTCGTGAACCACCGAACGCTCGTCGCCGATCAGCCGGTTGAACAGCGTCGACTTTCCGACGTTCGGCCTTCCGACGATCGCCACGGTCGGCGGACCGTCTGGGCTGTCGCCCAGGTCCCCTTCGGACTCCGGCTCCTCCGCCGGCACGAACCCGGCTACCAGCGCGTCGAGAAGGTCCCCGGTGCCCCGCCCGTGCAGAGCGCTGACCGGGTACGGGTCCCCGAGGCCGATCTTGGTGAAACCCCAAACGTCGCTCTCGCGATTCGACGAGTCAACCTTGTTCGCTACGAGCAGCACCGGTCGGCCGAGTCGGCGCAGGAGCGCAGCGACTTTCGCGTCG
>JAKAZH010000262.1 GCA_021815935.1 Actinomycetes bacterium | reverse complement strand
ACGTCGTCTACTTCGAGAGACTCAAAGACGAGGTGAGGGCGGGCAGGACTGTCCGCCAGTCAGTCGAGCGAAGCTTCGCCCGGGCGTTTCGGACCGTTCTCACCGCCGACTTGGTGTCGTTCCTCGCCGCACTGGTGCTCTACCTGCTCACTATCGGGAGTGTGCGAGGGTTCGCGTTCACCCTCGGGTTGTCGACGCTGCTCGACGTGTTCACGGCGTTCTTCTTCATCCGGCCCGCCGTGATCTGGGTGGGACGCAGACGCTCGATCACCGACAATCCCGTCTTCGGCATCGCGCGCGGGCTCGGCGCCAAGGTCCGGGGGTAGCGCCGTGACCGCCGCCACGAAGCAGCCCGGGGCGTTCCGCCGGCTTTTCAGGGGTGAGACCTCCTTCGACTTCGCCGGCCGCTGGAGGCGCTGGTTCGCGATCTCGGGGACCGTGATCATCATCGGCCTCGCGTCGCTAGGAATACGGGGACTCAACTTCTCTATCGACTTCAAGGGCGGCACCATCTGGACCGTCTCGTCGAACGCGTCCGTGGCGACAGTGCGTGCCGCGGTCGGGGCCGCCGTGCCCGGGTTCGGCCAGTCGACGGTGCAGGTGCTCACCAACAGCCTCACCCACAAAAGGACGGTCCAGGTGGAGGCCGCCGCGAAAGTGACGGGAAACCAGAGCGAAGTAGCGGCCGTTACCGACGCTCTCGCCAAGGTCGCCCACGTATCGCCCAACCAGGTGTCGCTCAGCGACGTCGGACCGTCGTGGGGATCTGTCATCACCGACAAGGCGATCGAGGCTGTCATCGTCTTCCTGATCGTCGTGTCGATCTACATCTGGCTTCGATTCGAAGGAAAAATGGCGGTGGCTGCGTTGACAGCGCTCGTCCACGACATCCTCGTCACGGTCGGCATCTATTCGCTGTCGGGGTTCCAGGTGAGCCCCGACACGGTGATCGCGTTCTTGACCATCCTCGGGTACTCGCTCTACGACACCATCGTCGTCTTCGACCGCGTTCAGGAGAACACCCGGGGACTGGCGTCGTCCAACCGGCTCACCTACAGCGACACCGTCAACATCTCCATGAACCAGGTCCTCGCCAGATCGCTCAACACTTCTCTGGTGGCGATCCTGCCGATCCTGTCGATCCTCGTGGTCGGTGCGTGGATCCTCGGTGCGACAGCGCTGGAGGACTTCGGTCTGGCGCTCGTCGTCGGCTTGACGACAGGGGCGTACTCGTCGATTTTCGTAGCGTCCCCGCTCCTGGCGTTGATGAAGGAGCGCGAACCTCGCTACTCGGAGATCCGCCGGCGCCTCGGCAGCGGACCCCGCCGTAAGCTGACACCGGTCGCGGTGGCCGGATCGGGCGGGGAGTTCCCAGTGGCGGCCACCTCCCCACGAAACTCCAGGAAAGGCCTCTCGGCAAGAGCCGCCCGCGACGACGACGGCCTTGCTGTGTCCGGCGGGTTCGAAGACGACGACCCTGACGAGCGGGGGAGCGTCGCGGGAGGCGGCGGCGAGGCACAGTCGATACCGCTGCGCAATCCGCCGCGACCCGCCACCAACGTTCCGCCACGGCCGCGCAAGAAGGGGCGGCGGGGGTAGGCGAGGGCGGTTCGCCCAGGTAACCGCTTCGCCCAGGTAGGTTAGTGGCGTGCGAGTATCCGAACGCAGCGAGGAGGACTACCGGCGGCTGATCCGTGACGTCAAGGACTTCCCCCACGCCGGGGTCGCCTTCAAGGACATCACGCCACTCCTCGCCGACGCCGGGGCGTTCGCCGAGCTCGTCGAGGACATGGCGGCGCCGTTTCGCGACTCGCAGGTCGACGCCGTCGTGGGCATCGAGGCACGAGGATTTATCCTTGCTGCACCGGTAGCTCTCGCGCTTCGGGCGGGTTTCGTGCCGGTTCGCAAGGTCGGCAAGCTGCCGTGGGCCGTCCATTCGGAGAGCTACGAACTGGAGTACGGCTCGGGACAGCTCGAAGTGCACCAGGACGGAGTAGCTGCGAACCAGCGGGTCCTGATCGTGGACGACGTCCTCGCGACCGGCGGGACGGCCGCCGCCACAGCCCGCCTGGTGGAGCGGATGGGGGCTCTGCCGGTCGGGTTCTCTTTTGCCCTGGAGTTGTGCTTCCTCGAAGGGCGGGCGAGGATCGCAGATCTACCTACCTTTTCCCTCGTCACGTACCGATGAGACGCTGGGAAGGAGACACACGGAAGTGACCAGGCAGCTGCCATGAGCAGAGGTGAGGCGCTCAGCAGATCGCGTGCTGTCGTGACCGTGGAGCGGGTCCTGCCGTGGCGGCGCCAGGTGCAGACCGCTGATGCCCTCACCCCCCTCCTCGCCGCGTACCGCGACAGGCATCCGCGTGACCCGACGAACCTGATCGTCGCAGCGTACGAGACGGCGGCGGAAGCCCACGCCGGGCAGCTGCGCAACTCCGGTGAGGCCTACATAAGCCATCCTCTGGCGGTCGCTACGATCCTCGCGTCGCTCGGCCTCGACGACGTGACCATCGCGTCGGCGTTGCTCCACGACGCCGTCGAGGACACCGCCGTCAAGCTCGAAGAGCTGGAAGTCGCATTCGGGCCGGAGGTCGCGTCGATAGTCGACGGGGTCACCAAGCTCGACCGTGTCCGCTTCGACTCCCGCCAAGCCCAGCAGGCGGCGACGATGCGCAAGATGCTCGTCGCGATGGCCAAAGACCCCCGCGTGCTGCTGATCAAGCTCGCGGACCGGCTCCACAACATGCAGACGATCGCCGCGATGCCCGAGTGGAAGCAGAAGCGCTCCGCCCAGGAGACCCTCGACATCTACGCCCCGCTCGCTCACCGCTTCGGGATTCAGGACATGCGCT
>JAKAZH010000023.1 GCA_021815935.1 Actinomycetes bacterium | reverse complement strand
TGGCGTCGAAGGCAATGGCGTCGAAGGCAATGGCGTCGAAGGCAATCGCGTCGAAGGTCGCCTTCACTTGCGGATCGAGTCCTCCCCGTCAGCGGTCACCCGCACCCTGCCAAGACGCGCCCTACATGTCTAGGAACGCGCGCAGGATGCGCCGAACGGCCGCCAACTCACTGGGGGTGATGGCGCCTAGACGGTGACCAAGGCGCTGGTATGCCACCGCGCGCATATCTTCTGGCCGGGTGAAAGAGGGCAGCGTGCTTAGTCCAGAGGGCAGCGAGGTGATAGGAATCTGGTGCCGCAATCCTCGGTCCCGGCTGGTGACCGGTACCACGAATACGACCGCGTGCGGCAGTGACAGGTGCAGCGGGCCGGAAACGATGACGACCGGGCGGCGACCAGCCTGCTCCGATCCGACGACAGGATTCAGGTCAGCGAGCCAGACATCGCCGGGTCGCAGCGGTTCGCTCACTCATCACCCAGTCCGTCGCCTGTGGTGTGATCCCACTCGGCCACCTCGTCCGCATACTCACTCCACTCCCGGGGATCGGCCTGTAGCCGTTCGTAGTCTGCCCGGACGCCTGCCCAGAACCGGGACTCCTCGGCCTTATCGAGGGTCTGGGCTAGCTCCGCGTCCAACGTGAGGCGGTCCTCGTCCGCGAGCCTCTTGAGTCGGTCACGTGTTCGCGTCGATACCTTAATGGTAGTCATATCAGTCATACTTGAAGTATACCGACACCCTCTGGCAGATACGCCCCAGTTGTAATGCCAGCACGCGAACGGCTGGTTACCTGCTGGCGGGTTCGTTGTGGGGGGTTGACAGGGCTCTCTCGATCAGATAATCTATGAGTGATAGATTATCTATGGCTCATAGTTACGGAGAGCGCGTGGCGACAGCGGAAACGAAGAACCGAGTTGATGGGCGAGGGCGCCGTCGGAACGCGAAGCTGGCGACAATCCTGTCCGAGGCGTGGACCCTGGCTCGTCGTGACGGCCTGGCCGCCATCTCCCTGCGAGACCTCGGGGAGCGCGTCGACCTGCGCCAACCTTCCCTCTACGCCTACTTCGACTCGAAGCTCGGCTTATACGACTTGATGTTCGCGGACGGCAATCGGCAACTCCTCGACCTGACGAGATCTCTTTCCCTGAGCAGCGACCCACGCGAGGCGCTCGTCGGGTTCGTCGAGGCGCTGGTGCAGTTCTCGAGTGATGACGTGGTGCGCCACCAGCTGTTGTTCCAGCGGACGATCCCCGGATTCGAACCTTCCCCGGCGTCGTACGAGCTCGCTGTCGAGTTCTACGAGATCGCTCGCCAAAAGCTTGCTGCGGCAGGCGCGTCGGATCCCCGAGACGTTGACATCTTCAGCGCACTGGTAAACGGCCTCGCCCATCAGCAGGTGGCAAACGACCCCGGTGGCGATCGCTGGGTGCGCCTCGCCGGACGGACGGTGAACATGTTTCTGATCGACGTCGATCGACGTCGATACGACGACGCTCGGAAAGGAGCACGACAATGAACCAACCAGACGTGCGCGACGTGACCACGGTCCCGAGGATCACTCACGACGAGGCGATGCGGATCGCCGCAGTCGAGAACGGAAAGTTCGCAGACCTGCTCGGCAGCTTGGAGCCCGGCGACTGGACCAAGCCGACGGATTGCGCGCTCTGGGACGTGCGGGCCATCACCGCTCACGTCGTGGGGTCCGCAGCCGGTCAGGCGTCACCTCGCGAGTTCTTCCGCCAGGTGCGCAAGGGTCGTCCGCTCGTTGCTGAGATCGGTGGCAAGTTCTGGTGGGACGGCATGAACGAGCTGCAAGTGCGTGAGCGAGCTGACCTCAGTACCCAAGAACTTGTCGCCGAATGGGGTGCCAACTCCGCTAGGGCTTTGCGTGCCCGCACCGGGCTCCCACGTCCGATCGCCAGGCTTCCCCTGCTCAACCTCCCGGCTCCCGTTGGCCGACAGCCGCTCTCAACGAGCTGGCCGTGCTCGACGAGCTGACTGGCGGCGCCTGGGACTTGGCAGCATTCGACGAGGGCGGGCTTCGCCGCGCCCGCGATGTCGTCGCCAGGTACCGGGACCGGGAGATCGGCGTGGCGGACGCGTCGATCGTGGTGCTCGCCGAGCGGTACCGGACTCGCACGATCGCCAGCCTCGACCATCGGCACTTCGGCGTCCTGCGGGCGTCTGACGGCGGCTTCTTCGAGGTGCTCCCGCGCGTGGGTTGACGGGGGTGCAGACATGTGGGCGACCGGCGCGTCCCTTGAGCCGCCGGAATCGACGACTATCACCGACCGGCGTCGACAACTCACCGTCAAGAGCGAGTGGGAGGCGTCCAGGTCGGTCGGCCCGGGACCTCGACGGCGGCGGCAAGGGCCAGGATGGCGCGCTCCGAACCCGGGCGGCCGATGAGAGCCACACCTACCGGCAGTCCGGCAGCCAGTCCCATCGGAACGCAGGCGATGGGCCAGCCGGCGACGGCTGGGGCCATAGTGGCCGGTGACGAGCTGGCCGGGTGGCCCCCGAGGATCAGATCCGACTTCCACGCGGGACCCATATAGGCAGCCACGAGGACATCGGCGGAGGCCAGAGCCGGCTCGAGGACGGTGCCGAGCGCCCAGGACAGGTTGCGGCGGCGGGCGTCTCGGTAGGCTTCGCCGGCGCGACCTCCCAGAGCAAGGGCCTGCTCGAACAACTCATGGCCGAACCAGGCCAGTTCGACATCGGCGTGGCAATCCTCGTAGGCCACCACCTCGGCGAGGGTCTGCGGACCGCCGGGGCCGCGGGTGGGGAGGTAAAGGTCCAGGGCGTCTTTCAATTCGCAGAGCAGAACAGTGCTTTCGTCCTTCTTCGCCTCGCCTGTCGGGCCGGCGGGGGCGACTTCGACGGTGGGGACGCCATGGGAGCGGATCCGCTCCACGGTCTCATCGAAGAGCGAGTCGGTGGCCGGATGGCCCGTCCGCCATGTTGTCGCAACTGCGACCCGGATCGACGGCAGCGGCGGCGGGTTCTCGGAAGGCACCGTTGTCCGGGTTAGGACGTCGAGTAGCAGGCGAACGTCGGCTACGGTCCTCGCCATCGGCCCAGGGCTGTCCTGGCTGGGGCTGATAGGCACGACCCCGGCTGTCGGCACGGAGCCAACCGCCGGCTTGATGCCGGCCACGCCGTTGAGCGAGCAGGGACAGCAGACGGATCCGTCGGTCTCGGTGCCAATAGCGAGGGGGGCCAGTCCGGCGGCCAGGGCGGCACCGGAGCCGGACGAGGATCCGCCAGCGTTGCGGTCAAGTGCCCACGGGTTTGCGGTGAGACCGCCTACCGCCGACCAGCCGCCGGTAGAACGTGGAGACCGGATGTTGGCCCACTCCGACAGGTTGGTGGCGCCGAGTATGACGGCCCCGGCCTGACGAAGACGCGTGACCAGAGGAGCATCGGATGCGGGTGGGCGCCCGAGCAGGCTGGTCGAGCCTGCGGAGGAGGGGAGGCCGCTCACCTCGATATTGTCCTTGACGAGGACAGGTATGCCTTCGAGTGCCAGGCGGTCGGAGGAGATGGCCCGCCGGCGGTCGGATGCCTCGGCTTCTGCGAGGGCCCGGTCGGACACGGCAATCACCGACCGCAGAGCGGTGTGGGATTCGGGCAGGTCGAGATCGGCGATGCGCTGCATGAAGGTCTCGACCAGCGTGACGGCGGTCAGCTCGCCCGAGGACAGGCGATTCTGGAGTTCGCCGACGTCCAGGTAGGCGATCTGTGCCGTTTCCGGCGAAGGATCTGAAGCCATGGGGCGACCCTACGACGCAATCACGGCTACGTTCAAAGCGCGCAACGTCCGAAGGTTATCGAGCAGATCTGACGCCCTCGAAGGCGACCCGGGTGACGGTGTCGGCGATTAGATGTCCGGTGTCGCCGTTTCGCGGGCGGTACCACTCGACGAGCGAGTTCACCTGGCCGAAGAGCAGACGGGCGGCGGTACTTGCATCGATGTCGGATCGGATGTCGCCGTCGGCGATGGCCTCCTCGATCAAAGCTGCGACTTGGCGGTCCAAGGTCCGTCGCCGCGTGAGGGCGCGGCGCTCCACGGCGGTGTTGCCTCGGACCCGGAGCAGCAGCGTGACGTAGGGGAGTTGTTCGACGAGCACTACGACGCTGTCATGCACGAGGCGTTCGAGTTTGGCAACTGCCGTCGCTTCAAGGGTTTGCGCTTCTTCGGCCACGGCGAGAAGACCTTTGTGGGCCCGCTCGAGGGCGAGCTCGAGCAGCGTCTCTTTGCTCTCTACGTGGTGGTAGATGGCGGACTTGGAGATGCCGAGGCGTTTCGCCAGGTCGCCCATGCTCGTGCCGTCGTAACCCCGCTCGTTGAACACTTGGACGGCGACGGCAAGTAAGGAGTCGAGGTCGTAGCCGGGGCGTCCCGGCTTCCCCGGCCCGGTCACCGACATTCCTGCACGCTGCAGCGTGTGCCTGCCTGCGAGTGCGGCCGTATGTCAAGTTCTGCCATCCCTCGTAGCCTTGCCTTACTGAACGATCGGTCGCTAATATTTGTCCGGTCGATCGTACTCAGCGGAGGGGCCCCACACGTGCCAGAAGCGTTGCCATACCGTGGTGCTGCTCCTGAGAGCTTAGAGGCGATTGAGCGCGCATCGATGGGCGAGCTGAAGGACCTGCAGCTGGGGCGTCTGCAGTGGTCGCTTCGCCACGCTTACGACAACGTCGCCCACTACCGTCGTGCGTTTGATGCGGCTGGGATACATCCCGACGACTGCAAGGGGCTCGACGACATATCCCGCTTCCCTTTCACGACGAAGCAGGATCTGAGAGACAACTACCCGTTCGGAATGTTCGCCGTCCCGCAGTCGCAGATCGCGCGGATCCACGCGTCGTCGGGCACGACCGGCTTGGCGACGGTCGTGGGCTACAACGCCGCGGACATCGCCACCTGGTCCACGGTGATGGCCCGCTCGATCAGGGCGGCGGGCGGTCGTCCTGGCGACAAGGTTCACGTGGCTTACGGCTACGGGCTCTTTACCGGAGGCCTGGGCGCCCATTACGGAGCGGAAGCTTTGGGTTGCACTGTCATCCCTGTGTCTGGGGGCATGACTGAGCGCCAGGTGCGGCTGATCTGCGATTTCGCTCCCGATCTGATCATGGTGACGCCCTCGTACATGTTGGCGATTGTCGACGAAATGGAGCGCCAGGGAGTCGACCCTAGGGGATGCTCACTTCAGGTAGGGATTTTCGGAGCGGAGCCGTGGAGCGACGACATGCGAGCGGAGATGGAGGACCGCCTACACATGCACGCCGTTGACATCTACGGGTTGTCGGAGGTGATGGGTCCCGGCGTGGCGCAGGAGTGCGTCGAGACGAAAGACGGGCTTCACGTCTGGGAGGACCATTTCTACCCGGAGGTTGTCGATCCGGTGTCAGGGCGGGTGCTTCCCGATGGCGAGAAGGGGGAGCTGGTGTTCACGTCGCTGACCAAGCAGGCGATGCCGGTGATCCGCTACCGCACCCGTGACCTGACAAGGCTGATGGAGGGGACGGCGCGACCTATGCGCCGGATGGAGAAGGTGACCGGACGGTCCGACGACATGATCATCCTGCGCGGCGTGAACCTCTTCCCGACCCAGATCGAGGAGCTGGTGTTGCGAACCGCCGGGCTCTCCCCTCATTTCCAGTGTGTCTTGACCCGTCCGGGCCGGATGGACGAGCTCACAGTTCGCGTCGAGCGACGCCCGGAGGCGGCTTCGGGGCGGGCGGGTAGCGCCGGGGTCGAGCTGGCGAAGTTGGTCAAGGAACGGATCGGTGTGACCGTAACGGTGGAGGTCGTCGAGCCGGAGGGCATCGAGCGGTCGCTCGGAAAGATGCGCCGGGTGCTCGATGAGCGTCCTAGCCGATAAGTCCGGGCGGGCGGGCCAGTAGCGCCGGGCTGGTGAGGCTCGCCCGAGGGCCGCAAGCTACCGGCCGGTGAACTCGGGTTTCTCCTTGGAGAGGAATGCGTCGACTGCGCCTCGGTGGTCGGCGGAAGCTCCGAGCGCAGTCTGGTCGCGCCCTTCGGCGGCAAGGATTTCCGACCACGGCGCTCCCCATGCCTGGCGGATTGCTTGCTTGGCGACGGCGTACGCGCGGGTGGGTCCGGCAGCGAGCCGTACCGCCAAGGCCCGCACCTCGTCTTCTAAGCTTTCCGCCGCGACCACTTTGGTGACGAGCCCCCACGCCAAGGCTTGCTCCGCGCTGAAAGGCTCGGAGAGTAGGATCAGCTCGCTGGCCCGTGCGACGCCCACCGCTCTCGACAGTGACGCTGACAGGCCCGAGTCGGGTGTTAGGCCGATTGCGGTGAAGGCAGTCGTAAAGCGGGCGTTCGAGGCGGCAATGCGTATGTCGCAAGCAAGCGCGATTCCGAGTCCGGCGCCGGCGCACGCCCCGTTGATTCCTGCGACAACCGGCTTCGGCATCGTAGCGAGAGCGGTGACGACAGGGTTGTAATGCAATGCGATAGTGGCGAAAGCCTCATCCGCACCCGCTGCTAGGGCGGCGCGGTGCTCGGCGAGGTCCTGGCCGGCGCAGAAGACACGGCCGGTGCCGGTCAATACCAGGCAACGGACCGAGTCGTCGCTCGCCGCGTCGGCGCACGCCTGCACCAACCGTGCTTTGGCGGAGGCGTCGAGGGACGGCGCTCTGAAGGTGATCGTTGCGACCCCGCCGGCGGTTTCGTAACGCAGGACGGGGTCGCCTTGTGTGCTGGGTGCTGCAGGGTCTTCCACGAGAAACACGCTAACATGCTGACCGAACGTCCGGTCGGAAATGGTCCGGTTGGAATCGAGAGGGAAGCGCCCATGCCCGCATTGCGCAGCCATGTCGTCGACGCCGCCGGAGCCGAAGAGATAGCCGGAGCCGAGGAGATAGCCGGATCCGACGAGGCGGCCCGTGCCCACTTCGACGCTCTTATCGCCAGGGAGCAGCGCATCGAGCCGCGGGATTGGATGCCTGACGAGTACCGCCGAACGCTGGTCCGTCAAGTGGCACAGCACGCCCACTCGGAGATCATCGGTATGCAACCCGAGGGGATTTGGATCACCCGAGCGCCGTCGCTGCGACGGAAGGCCATTCTCTTGGCGAAAGTGCAGGACGAGGCCGGCCACGGGATGTATCTGTACTCCGCGGCGGAGACACTCGGAGCTGGGCGGGCCGACCTGACGGCCAAACTCATAGGCGGCCAACAGAAATACTCGTCCATCTTCAACTACCCGACCCTCACATATGCCGATGTGGGTGTCATCGGATGGCTGGTCGACGGAGCCGCGATCTGCAATCAGGTGCCGCTGTGCCGATCCTCCTACGGCCCCTACGCCCGGGCGATGGTGCGGGTCTGCAAGGAAGAGTCGTTCCACCAGCGGCAAGGCTTCGAGCTGCTTCTTGTCATGATGGCCGGCACGCCCGGCCAGCGAGAGATGGTCCAAGGCGCCGTCGAGCGTTGGTGGTGGCCGTCGCTGATGATGTTCGGGCCGCCCGACGAGAAGTCGCCGAACACCAAGCAGTCCATGGCGTGGGGAGTGAAGCGGCACACCAACGATGAGCTGAGGCAGCGCTTCGTCGACATGTCCGTTCCCCAAGCCGACAAGCTCGGCGTGACTTTCCCGGACCCTGGTCTGCGCTGGAACGAGTCGAGGGGCTCCTACGATTTCTCAGAGCCGGACTGGGAGGAGTTCGCGCAGGTCGTCGCGGGCAACGGCCCATGCAATGCCGACCGGCTCGCCCGCCGCCGCCAGGCTCACGAGGACGGGGCGTGGGTCCGCGAGGCGGCCGTCGCCCATGCCGCCAAGCGCGCCGCACGTGGCGGTGAGCGGCCGTGACCGCCGACTGGCCGCTCTTCGAAGTGTTCTTGAGGGCCAAGCGAGGCCTCAACCATGTTCATGTGGGGTCGGTCCACGCCCCCGACCTGGAGATGGCGTTGCGCAACGCTCGCGACCTTTACACGAGGCGTAACGAGGGGGTGAGTATCTGGGTGGTGGCTTCGGCTGACATCAAAGCGTCGAGCCCCGACGAGAAAGACTCGTTCTTCTCCTCCAGCACCGACAAGGTGTACCGCCACCCGACCTTCTACTCGATACCCGACGAAGTGCCCCATATATGACCGGTCGCGACGTGCCCCATATATGACCAGCCACGACGTGACCGTCTACGAGTCGCTCGCGAACGTGGCCGACGATCGTCGGTGGGCGTTCGGGACAGGCTTCGAGGAGCCGCTGGCCGGGGTCGACACGACTGTCCCTCCGGGAGTGGACGGGGTTGACCTCGGGGCCTACGCCACGATGCTCGGTGACGACGCTCTTATCTTCTCGCACAGGCTTGCGGAGTGGATTACCCGGCTCCCGGAGCTGGAAGTGGAGGTGGCGATAGCCAACGTCGCTCTCGACCTGCTAGGCCAGGCCAGGATGCTCCTTGCCCGTGCCTGCAGCGCCGACGGCTCGGGGCGAAGCGAGGACGACTTGGCGTACCTTCGAGACGCTCACGAGTGGCGCAACGTGGGTCTAGTCGAGGGACCCGACACGGATTTCGCGGAGCTGGTGGTACGTCTGGCGATCTTTGCCACCTGGCGGCTGGCGGTCTTCCGACGCTTGGAGGAATCGATCGACCCGGTGCTGGCGGCGATCGCAGCCAAGGCGGCAAAAGAGCTCACCTACCACCGGGATTTCGCTGCACAGTGGGTTGTCAGTCTCGGCGACGGTACCGAGCTCTCCCACATGCGGGCTCAGGCGGCGGTTGGCGCGCTATGGCCGCTCGTCGACGAGTTGTTCCTCGCGTCGCCGGTCGAGTTGCGCCTCGCTGCGGCGGCCGTCGATCCCGCCGAGGCGAAGGCGGAGTTCGACGACGTCATCGGTCAGGTCCTCCAGGCGGCGACATTGCGGCGCCCCGACATTCCCGTCGCGACAGAAGGCGGTCGCGGCGGGGGTGAGGGCCGCAGGGGGCCCGCCGGGCGAGACGGCACGCACAGCGACGATCTAGCCGTGCTGCTCGCCGAGATGCAAAGCGTGGCGCGAGCTCACCCAGGAGCGACGTGGTGAGCGGCCGTGCGGCGCTCGCGTGGAAGGTGGCTGCTTCGGTCCCAGACCCTGAGTTGCCGTACCTCACGATCGCCGACCTGGGCATCCTGCGGGGGACAGAGGAGCGCGGCGGCACCGTCGTGGTCACCGTGACCCCGACTTTTTCTGGATGTCCTGCCATGACCGAGATGCGGCGCAACCTCCTCCGCCGCCTCCGTGAGGCCGGTCTTGGAGCGGTGGAGATTCGCACGGCCCTCGCCCCGCCGTGGACGTCCGACTGGATCACCAGCGAAGGCAAGGCCAAGTTGTCCGCAGCGGGAATCTCACCTCCCGACCCAGCTGTCGACGCGCGGCGAGCGGTTCGCGTGGTGCTGACACCAAGGCCGCGAAGCGTGGAATGTCCGCGCTGCGCCTCGGCCGAGACTGTCGAGCTGTCGCGCTTCGGCGCAACAGCCTGCAGGTCGCTCTGGCGCTGCGAAGCGTGCCGGGAGCCGTTCGAGCATATGCGGGAGGTCTGATGAGCCCCCGAACCCGCGAGGGGTTCCATGAGTTGCGCGTGGCGAAGGTCGATCGACTTTGCGATGACGCCACTGCCGTAACCTTCGACGTTCCGGCGGCGCTCGCGGAGACGTTCACCTTCCTCCCGGGCCAGTTCCTCACGATCAGGCGAACCGTTGGCGGCGTCGAGCACCGGCGCTCCTATTCCATCGCGTCGGCCGTCGGGGCGCCCCCGAAGATCGGAGTACGCGAAGTGGCGGGGGGAGCCATCTCGGGCTGGCTCGTCCACGACGTGCGCCCCGGCGACGTCATCGACGTGCAGCCGGCCGCCGGCAGTTTCGTTCCTGACCTCACCGTGGCAGGTCGTCACGTCCTGATCGCCGCAGGTTCGGGCATAACACCGGTCCTGTCGATCGCCTCGTCGGTGCTCGCCGACCGAACCTCTAAAGCGACCGTCATCTACGCCAATCGCCGCAGCGACACGGCGATGTTCGTGGACGAATTAGCGGAGGTAAAAGACGCCCACCTCGAGCGCGCCGAGATCGTCTCGGTGCTGTCACGCGAGGCGCAGGAAGTCGAGATGTTCAACGGGCGCCTCGACGCCGCCAAGCTAGCGTCTCTTCTACCCGCGGTGTGCGAACCCGCCGGAGTCGACCACTGGTGGCTGTGCGGACCCTACGACATGGTGATCGATGCCACCAGGGTCCTGGCCGCGTTCGCCGTGTCCGACGATAAGATCCACCGCGAGCTGTTCTACGTGGAGGACGTAGCGCCCGACCCGGTGCGGCGAATAGATATCGAGGCGCCTGGCGCGCTGGTCACCGTCGTCGCCGACGGACGCTCCACGTCGATCACCGTCGCCTGGGACAAGCCGATCCTTGACGGCGCCCAGCTGGCGCGGCCGGACCTGCCGTTCGCTTGCAGGGGCGGCGTATGCGGTACGTGCCGGGCGAAGCTTGTCGAGGGCCAGGTGCGCATGCGGCGAAACTTCGCTCTCGAAGCCGCCGAAATCGACGACGGCTACGTGCTCACCTGCCAGTCGGTGTGCGTCACGGAGACCGTGACAGTCGACTACGACTCGTGACCGTGAGACCACTGCTTTCAACCATGATGCTGGAGCGGAAATGAAAGAGACGTCGTATTCGCTGGAAGATCGCTACAATGCCGCCGAGGGGCGGGTATTCCTCTCGGGAGTCCAGGCTCTAGTTCGTATACCGATCGAGCAGCTCCGACTCGACCGGCGGGCGGGCCGACGCACCGCCGGGTTCGTGTCCGGCTATCCGGGGTCGCCTCTCGGCGGTTTCGACCAGGAGATGGAACGGGCGCTCCGGGTGGCGCGCGACGTCGAGATCGTGCATCTGCCTGCGGTCAACGAGGAGCTCGCTGCGACAGCAGTCATGGGGTCCCAGCTTGTGGCTGGGAGGAGCGATCGGCGCCGGGAGGGGGTGCTCGGAGTCTGGTACGGAAAGGCTCCCGGCCTGGACCGCGCGGGCGACGCCCTGCGCCACGCGACCTTCGCCGGGACGAGCCCCACGGGAGGCGCCATCGCCCTGGTCGGCGACGACCCTGCATGTAAGTCCTCGACTATGCCCTCGTCCTCAGACGCCGGCCTCATCGACCTTCACATGCCTGTGCTTTATCCGGGGACTGTAGCGGAATGTCTCGAGCTCGGCCTTCACGCCGTTGCGATGTCGCGGATCACCGGGCTTTGGTCCTCCCTCAAGGTGGTCACCCCGGTCGCGGACGCCACCGAGACGGTCAGCCTTCCGGTCCTCGAGGCTGAGCCGGTCCTTCCCAGCATCGAGGTCGGCGGACACCGCTGGGCCGCCCACCCCTCCGCGCAGTTCCTCGGACCCCGGATGATCGCCGTCGAGGAGGAGTTCCACGAGATCCGCCTCACCCTCGCCCACGACTACGGCGTCGCGAACGAGCTCAACACTGTGACCGTGGATCCCTCCGACGCTTGGGTCGGGCTCGCCGCAGCCGGCTACACCTACCTGGAGATGCGCGACGCCCTACGCCGCCTCGGTTTCGACAGCGACGACGACATCCGCAGCGCAGGCATCCGCCTTCTCCACCTGCGAATGCCGGTTCCGTTCAACGAGCGACAGATCGCCGAGTTCTCCCGGGGTCTAGAGGAGATAGTCGTAGCGGAGGAAAAAAACCCGACGCTCGAGCGGATGGTCCGCGACGCCCTCTACCCGACCGCGCTTAGGCCGCTGGTCGTAGGCAAACGTGCGCCGGACGGCACCCGCCTTTTTCCATCCCATGGTCTTCTCGACGCCGACTCCATGATCGAAGGCCTACGAGCCCGCCTCGCCCCCCGGTTGGCGGGCCGCCTCGCACCGTCGCGGGTCCCCCGCGAGAAGATTGCGGTGCACTTGGGCAGAACGCCGTTCTTCTGTTCTGGCTGCCCGCACAACTGGGGGACCAAAGTGCCCGCAGGGGCAGTTGTGGGCATGGGGACAGGCTGTCACGGAATGACACTTTTGATGGACGAGGACCGGGTAGGCGAGAGCATCGGGATCACCGCCATGGGCAACGAGGGAGCGCAGTGGCTTGGAATGGCCCCCTTCGTCGACACAACCCACGTATTCCAGAACCTGGGGGACGGGACGTACTTCCATTCAGCGCAACTCGCCGTGCAGGCGGCGATCGCAGCGAAGGTCAACGTGACGTACAAGCTTCTCTACAACAGCACCGTCGCCATGACCGGAGGCCAGCACGCAGGCAACGCGATCGACCTCGGCCGCCTTGCCGCCGTCCTGCTCGCCGAGGGGACCAGCCAAGTGGCGGTAACCACCGACGACCCGTCCCGATACCTGCGCAGCTCGCTACCGCCCGGCGTCACCGTGTCCGATCGGAGCGGGATTGTCGCCGTGCAGGAGCGGCTAGCGAAAGTCCCGGGCGTCACTGTGCTGATCCACGACCAGGCGTGCGCCACCGAGTTGCGCCGAGCTCGTAAGCGGGGCAAGCTGCCTACGCCGGGCGTCCGGGTCGTGATCAACCACCGCATCTGCGAAGGCTGCGGGGACTGCGGCGACGTGAGCAACTGCCTGTCGGTGCAGCCCGTCGACACTCCGCTCGGGCGTAAAACCCGGATCGACCAGGAGTCCTGCAACTTCGACCTGTCCTGTCTGAGAGGGGACTGCCCGGCGTTTATGACCGTCACGCCGGCGGCAAGCGACCGTGTCGCGACGGCGACGTCCCCCGAGGAGCTACCTGTTGCGTCTCCGCCTGCATTCGACGGGGACCGCTTCGTCGTTCGCCTAGCCGGTATCGGCGGCACCGGGGTCGTCAGCGCCGCGCAGATCATAGGCACCGCCGCGATGCTCGACGGCTGGGACGTCGACGGCCTCGACCAGACCGGATTGTCGCAGAAGGCTGGCCCGGTCGTCAGCGACCTGACTCTCACCCGCAGCGCGCACGGCTCGCGGGCGAAGCTCGTCGGGGAGGCTCAAGCCGACTTGCTCCTCGCGTTCGACCAGCTGGTCGCCGCGTCGCCGGCCGCTATAGCTGCCTGCTCCCCGGAGCGAACTGTCACGGTCGCCTCGACGTCGGCACCGCCCGTCGGGGCCAGGATCGGCCGCCCCGAGGCCCCCCAGCCCTCCCCCGAGGAGCTCGGCGGGCGCCTCTCGGAGTCATCGACGCCTGGAGGCTATCTCGCTCTCGACGCCCCGCTCTACGCCACCGCATTGACCGGCATGGCTGCGACAGCCAACCTCCTGCTGGTCGGGATTGCAGTCCAGCGTGCGGTGCTGCCCGTCTCGTCCGAGCTGGTGAAGGAGGCTATCGCTCTCAACGGGATCGCAGTCGACGCAAACGTAGCGGCGTTCGAGTGGGGAAGGCGATGGGTGGCATATCCCGACGGCGTGGATGCGCTGGTGCGGCGGCGAAGTATCCCCACCACCGAGGTGGCCACAGCCCCGCTGCCCGATTCGATTGCCCGGCGGGTGGGTCGCCTCGGGTTCGACGATGCGGATGCCGGCATGCTCGCCATGCTGGGATCGGATCTCGTCGCATACCAGGACGTGAAGTACTGCGGTAGGTGGCTCAACCTCCTGGAGCGGGTCGCCGCGGCTGAATGGTCGGTGGCTGGCAAGGAGACTCGGGACCTCACCCGGGCTGTCGCTTGCGGATATCACAAGCTGCTCGCTTACAAAGACGAGTACGAGGTCGCCCGCTTGATGTTGAGCGACGACGGGCTCGCAGCCGCACGAGCTGTCGGAGGCGATCAGGCCGCCGTCACGTGGCACCTGCACCCGCCCGCCCTGTCTGGCGCAGGTGTGAAGGGGAAGATCCGCTTCGGTCCGTGGTCGCGCCCGGCGTTCGCAGCACTCGCTCGCGCCAAGCGACTTCGCGGTAGCGCGTTCGATCCTTTCGGGCGAGCCCCGGTGCGGGTCCTCGAACGGCAGCTTCCGGTCGACTACGAAGCGGCGATCGACTCGATCCTCCCATACCTGAGCGCCGCCAACCTTGCGGCAGCAGTAGAGATAGCCCGTCTCCCCGAGTTGGTCCGCGGCTTCGAAGGACTCAAAGTCGAGCGAGCGGCAATCTACCGCAAGGCGATTGGCGAGCAAGTGCTAGCGCTCAAGCTGGCATCTGAGTTGTGCTGTGGCTAACAGTGTTAGCAGAGCTCTTGGAAGGTTAAGCGAACGAACCGGCGAGAGCGGCGCGGCCGCGTAACAGCGCGACCGGTGCGCCGGTGCGGCAGTGCGGCAGTGCGGCAGTGCGGCAGTGCGGCAGTCAAGGTCTCTGCCTTGCGCGCAGCGTTCGTGTCCTGCCGCCTGGTTCGCCGATCGCTCGCAGCCGTGCCATCCCGTTTCGAACGAGGGTCTTGACGTCGTCTTCTGACTGGCCCAGAGTTGCTGCGATCTCTCGGCAGTTGTGCCCTCCGAAGTAGGCGAGGACGATCACCCGGCGCTCGGCCGGCGAGAGCATCGAGAGCACATCGGAGGCGTTGCCGGCGGCTCTCGCCGA
>JAKAZH010000261.1 GCA_021815935.1 Actinomycetes bacterium | reverse complement strand
GACGTCGACCGGATCGCCCTGTGCCCGAGGTGCGGGTTCAGCGGCGGGCGCGTCGACGAGGAGGTCGTGTGGGACAAGCTCGCCCTCGTGGCCTCGGCCGCCGCCAAGCTGCTCGGCTGAGGAGGGCCGCTGGCCCACCGGCTGCTGACCAGGGCGGCCTCGTTCGTGTCGACGGCGAGCGGGCCGCCCCGCGACGCCGGGGCGTCAGCTTGCCAGTGGGCTGATCTGGTCGAGCGTGTCATCCCTGAAGGGCTTGGCCAAGCCCATGTCCCTGGTGCTTTCGATCGACGGCGAGGCGAGCGAGGAGCATCGCGGGGATCTCGTCTGGCTGGGTGCGAGCCGCGCGGCCTGTCGCTGCTCCCCGGAGGATCGAGGCCACGGCTGACGCGTAGAAGGCGACCCCTGGCTTGCGCTCCAGCCCCGCACACCAGGCCAGAGCTTGCGGCAGGCGCAGCGAGCTATCTCGCAGCGCCGCCCGCCCGCCGCCCCGCTCTGGCCGCGAAGGCGTCCAGTGCGACGAGCACCTCACGGGCCTCCCACTTGCGGTTGCGCTCCGCCCTCCCGATCTCGCTCAGCACGCCCGCCTCGACGAGCCGGCGGATCGCGAGGTTGACGTTCTGCGCGCTGACCCCGAGCTCTCGCTGGACGAAGGGCGAGTCGACGACCGGCTGGCGGACGAGGAGGTGGGCGAGCGCATGAGGTGTGGAGCCTCGTCGTGCTTCGACGACCTCGTCCCATCTCCGGCGAACGCCTCGGAGATCACGGACCAGCTGGCGGCCGTTGTCGATCGCGGAGAGCGAGGCCCCGGAGAAGCGGAGGACGATCGGAGCGGGATCGCCGTCGTGGTAGGCGTCGAGCGCGGCGAAGTAGGCGTCGGTGTTGGTCAGCAGCCCTGCAGAGACCGGCACGGTGATGTTGCGGGTGAGGCCCTTCGAGCGAAGCAACGCGTGAACCAGCGCACGTCCGACTCGCCCGTTGCCGTCGGGGAACGGATGGATGGACTCGAACTGGGCATGGGCGACGGCGGCTTGGACGAGGGGTGGGATGTCGCTCCTCGACATGAAGGCGACGAGGTCGGCGATCGACGCCGGGACCCGTCCGTGATGTGGTGGCACGAAGTCGGCGAGGTGCGGGCTGTAGTCGCTCCCGCCGATCCACACCTGCTCGTTGCGCCACCTGCCGGCCCACTCGGGGTGCTCGTCCTCCACCAGCGCGCGGTGCATGGCGAGGATGGAGGCCTCGTCCAGCTGGTCGGCGAGCGCGACGGCGGCCGTCATCGCATGGGCGTTGGCGACGATCAACGACGCGTTGCGCCTGCTTCGGTCACCGACCTCGGCCGACGCGATCGCGCGCACCGAGGCGGTGAGGTGCTCGATCTTGGAGGAGGCCACGGACTCGGTCCGAAGGAGGATGGCGGCAAAGGGAGCGATCTCTCCTCCGAGCTCGGCGTCGAACCGGGCGACCTCGACCGCGGCGTCTGCGGCCTCGGTGGCAACTGCAGGTGGCAGTGGCACCGGCGCCACCGAGGCGATCGGCGGGAGGACGGCGGCCCGATACGGACCGAGGTTCGCCGCTCGGACCCGCCGGCTCGCGGGGATGAGCGGCGTATCGCTCGAGACCCACTCGCGCTCCTCATAGGTGATCGCCGGCCAGGCCTCGTCGTCGACGACCTCGACGCCCTCTGCCTCGGGCCGCCTGGTCGGAGCGAAGCGTCCGCCGGTTGGGATGCCGGCGGCCTCTCTCGGCTGGCCCGTGCTCATGGCTCCAGCATAGTCATCGATAGCCGCCTATCCATGATCAAAAGCGTCCCTTAGTCATGAATGTGTGCTCATCCATGACGATGTGGGTCGTCTCCTCATGGCTCGGCTCGGCTCGCCTACAGCCCAACGCTCGCCGCGGCTTCCTGCTCACCCGGCGCTTGCCCGCCCGTGCGTAGCGATCGAGCGAGGAACGGCTCCGGTGCCTGCCCGTGGTCGCGCTCGCGCACGCGATGCCGCTCCCGTCGACCAACCACGCCGTCGACCCGGTCACGTTGAGCGAGATGCCCATCCCCTGGGCGCTGCCAGGAAGGGGCACCTTGGTGCGTCGCGCGGGGGGAGCGGGGCTTGCGGTCGCAAGGTGCGGGTACGACAGGAGCAATGCGGTGCCGAGCATCCCGGTTCGGTACGCGACCCAGACGCCGGAGCGGACCGCGACGAGGTACCCGCCGACCCCGAGAAGCGACCTCGACCCGACGATCCTCCCCGAGGGAAGGCTGAGCGCGAGAATCTCGATCGGTCGCGGGCCCGTCGCGCCCGCCAGGGAGGACGCGGACCAGCCTCCACGGCGTGTCCCAGGGCGCGGCCACCGGCTGGCTCGGGTCGATCCCCTGGTTCCACCACTTGGCCCGGTAGAGCTTGTCGCTGCGGGCGACCTCGTAGCCGGCAGGGTACGGCGTCGTCGGCGACCACGCCGGGTACGAGGTGGTCGCCTGCGGTGCGGCCGGCGGGGCGCTCCCCGTCCCTGCTCCCGTCCCCCACCACGCCCGGCGAGCCGGTCAACGAGGGGTCCTTCCGGGCGCTCCGGGTGCTGATCCAAGAGGGCACTTCATGATGGCCCGCTACCCGGCTGGCGTCGTAGTCGCCGATCGGCCGATGCGACAGGGAGCGGTTCGGTCGGTCAGCAGTCCACCACGGGAACCGTCGGGTCGAGCACTCGGAGGTCGGCTCGGTCGGAGCTGATGACCGTCGCCTGGTAACGGCGAGCGGTGAGCACCACGGAGGCGTCGATGACATCGGCTCCTCCCTCGGAACCGCAGAGGACCCCTGCAGCCCTGGCTCCGATATCGGTCAGAGGCTCCACAACGACGTCACGTGCGTTCAGCAGCCGGGACAGCCGGGCCTGCCGGGC
>JAKAZH010000260.1 GCA_021815935.1 Actinomycetes bacterium | reverse complement strand
GGCGGGCATAGCGACGTCGAAGGCCGGCAAGGACGGCGGCTATAGGTTGGCGTCGCCACCGGGCGAGGTGAGCCTCGTGGACGTCGTCGAAGCGGGGGAGGGGCCGCTTCGAGCGGACCGTTGCGCCTTGGGGGACGGTCCGTGCCGCTGGGACAGCGTCTGCCCGCTGCACGATACTTGGCGCTCGGCTACCGAGGCGCTCCGAGACGTTCTTAGAACGACCACTCTGGCCGATGTGGTCAAACGCGACGAGGACATCGAAGCAGGAGGTGGCGGCGCACCGGCAGACGCGCATCGGCTTGGCGGATCCAGCGTTCGGGTTGCAGACTCGATACAAGTGGAGGCACCGTGCGCCGTCTTCAAGTCGGCCGCCCGCCAGGAGCAGATAGTCGTGGACGCCTTGACGGCGGCATTCGGCGAGGTGGAGGAGTTGAGATCGCGCATCTCGGGTGCCGCTCAGCCTTGGACGCCGGTCCAGGTCTACTCCAAGGTGTCACTGCGGCCGGCGGCGCAGCACAGAGGCAGGAACGGCTCCGGACTTACCGCTGGATCGGCTTCGGCGGATGGAGTCGCCATCGGGGTTTCCTTCGAAGGCTCCATGCCGGGGGGGAGGTCCGCTCACGGAGAACTCACCATCATGTCAGTCGCCTTGGATCCGCAGCGCTGCGAGCTGCACACCGAAGGAATGATCCGCCTACCCACCATCGGCGCAAACGCCACGAAGTCACCTCCGGAGGATCCCGCAGTAGGTGACAAACTCGCCCAGATCCTGCTCCGCACCATGCTTCGACGAATAGCTAAGAGCGTCGAGGACGCACCGCCGAAGATGGCATAGACAGAGGAGATAGCGATGTTCGATTCCAGCGTGCTGCTAGGCGCAGTAGTCAACCTGAACAGCCCGGGAACGTATCTGCATTGGTCGATTTTCAGCGTGTCAGAATCGAACCTGGTGCTGGTCGCCGTCATGGTCGTTATTTTCGGTGCAGCATTACTCCTGCCGTTCCCCCACCGCGACGATCAGTTACGAAACCACGAAGCGACAGAGGCCGGCGGAGCTCCCGGCGTCGAGGGGACGGTTAGCGAAACAGCGATTGGCGAAGCCGCTTACGGCGACCCGACGATGTGGACCGCGCGCCTGAGGCGCCGGGCCCTGTCGCTATTGCCGCCCGGCAAACTTCTGCCCGATACGCAGCCCGCCTACGTTGCCTCGTGGATCTACGTGTTCGGCGTTGCGACGCTCGCCTGTCTAGGGCTTGCGATCGTGTCAGGCTTTGCCCTCGCCCTCGGGGGTCCTGACTGGTGGCACTACAACGTTGTGGGACACTTCTTCAACAGCCTGCACCTGTGGTCGGTGGAGCTCTTCATGGCGTTCATGGTCATCCACCTTTGGGGAAAGTTCTGGATGGCGGCGTGGCGGGGTAGGCGCACGCTCACTTGGATTACCGGGGTTGTCGCGTTCGTAGCATCGGTCGTCGAGTGCTTCACCGGGTACCTGTCGCAGCAGAACTTCGACTCGCAGTGGATCTCGACCAACGGCAAAGACGCGGTGAACGCCACCGGTCTCGGAAGCTTCTTCAACCTAATGAACTTCGGCCAGATGCTGATGTGGCATATCGTGCTCATCCCGATAGTCCTCGTCGCCCTCGTAGGCGCACACGTCCTGCTCGTTCGGGTGCGCGGAGTGTCGCATCCGCTCCCGACACAGCGGGTGCGTGGACGGGCTGCGGCACGCGCTGCCGCCCGAGACGACGCTGCCGAATGGCACGGCCCGACCCGGCGCTACGACATCTTGAAAGAAGCCACTGTCGCGTCGCTCGTCGCGCTCGTCCTAGTGGTCGTGTTGGCAGTTGTGCTGTCGTCTCCTGATACCCCGCCTGTTACTATCGCGAGCTGGGCGCGGGTCGCGCCTGCCGACTTCATGGCGACGGCCGCCTCCGAGCTGGCCGGTACTTCCGAGACCGCCAACTATGGTCCGCCGTACAGTCACGGCTCGTCGAACGTACAGCGGATCGGGGTCTCCTGGCAGCTTCTGAGCGGGGTACACGAGCCTATCGACACCGCCACCACGTTCGTGCTGTCGCCCCTCGCAAAGGCTGCCCCCGTCGAACCGTCACTAGCAGCCGCCCTTCGACAATACCGCGCAGCCACCTCGGCGAGCCAGCAGGCGTGGACCGTGGCCTACTTGAAGGCGGTCACCAATGTCCGCTTCGCCAACGGCGTCCCGCAGGTGGCGACCGCGCCTGACGGTCCGGTCCCTACGCTCATCGCCTCGGAGCTGACCCTCGCACGCTCGGGTGCGATCGACGCCGACCTTCTGGCACAACAGCCCTTCTACGGAACCAACTACACCAAGCCGCTTCTTTTCTTGGAGGACGGCAACTACTTCTCGTCTCTCGCCAAAGCCGACCACCTGGTCGGAACGCAGTGGGGGGTGATGAACGAGACCGGCAGCTATCCGGGCCAGCCGTGGCTGTGGCTTTACACCCTGTGGTACCAGGTTCCCGGCTTCTCGAGCTCCTCCAACGTAGACCTCATCGCCATCTACCTCACAGGGGCAGCAACACTTCTGCTGCTTGCGGTGCCGTTCGTCCCCGGACTGCGGGACATCCCGAGAATTCTGCCTGTCCACCGGCTCGTCTGGCGTAACTGGAACCGGAGCAGCCTTGCGCCCCCCGATCCGTCGGCCCCCGCTGACGACTAGTCGGCTACCCGGCGGAGGAGCCTGGAGACGGCGTGACGAGGCGATAGCCGACACCGCGTACGGTCTGGATCAGCGGCTCCATTCCCGCTAGGTCAATTTTGCGTCGAAGGTAGCCGACGTAGACGTCGACCACGTTCGAGCCCGGCTCGAAGCTGTAGCTCCACACGTTGTTCAGAATCTGCGAT
The DNA here is from genome assembly GCA_021815935.1 of Actinomycetes bacterium. Next base: position 37 of record JAKAZH010000260.1, on the reverse strand, counting down.
CTCGACAGAACCTGGCCGGGGTGCCTCATGAACAGCT
>JAKAZH010000259.1 GCA_021815935.1 Actinomycetes bacterium | reverse complement strand
AACGGCTGGTCATCGAGCGAACGCTCGCACCTGATGCTGTCGCCTTCCTTCGGCGATGAAACGCCCAGCCGATGCTATGTGGCGAGCGGGTCCGTCAGAGAAGTGATCGCAAGTTGCGGGCAGTATGTCCGGCGCGCTGCGCCCACCATTCGAATATGAGCTCCCCGGGGTACTTCGCTTCTGCTCTCGCCGAGAACCAGTCCTCCCAACGCCGGGCGTGTGACGACAACCACGACAGGGTGGAAGCAGGATCCTGTTCGAGCATCGCTCGCAAGGCGAAGCGCCGTTCGCCACGCCGGAGTCCCACGCCCGCCGCTGAGGCGCAACGTGTCAGGTCGGAGAAGGTGAGGATGAAACCGCTGGAAACAGGCGTGGCAACCGACTTGACGAGAGCGTCTACGGTAGGGTCCTCGCCAAGTGGCGGTGGCGCGTCGCGAAGTACGGACGGCAACACCTGCGGTGGTTCGCTCCAGCGGGCTTCTCGGTCGAGAGCTGACGACAGGACTGCAGCCCACTGTATTGCGGCCGCAGGGCACGCCGGCTGACTGGCCAGCGCCTCGAGGTAGGCGGGAACCCAGCTCCACAAGTGCTCCCACAAGAGGACCTGCCGGGCGTGCTCGAGGCGCAGTTTGGCCACTTCGGTCTGGCAGGAGCCGACGCTCTCCCCGAGATGCGCGTAGAGGGCTAGCAAAGTGCCTAGATGGTCTGCGTCGCCGGGCGACTCGAGGCCGAGAGTGCGCCACATGCCCGCTGCTGTCTCTGCCGCAATCCCGCCAATGCCGCCTTCGGCTCCCAAGTAGACCGACGAGTGCGGTGAAAGATCGAGGACGAATACGCCGGTGTGCTCTGCGCTCTGCCACCTTGCAATGCCGAGGGCGTCACAGAGCGGATCTGACGCGGGCGACGGCTGCAGGCATACCGCACCCAGCGCCCGCAGAAGCTCCCATCGTCCGGAATCGCTGTCGGCGGGCGTCTCTACAGAGGAGAGCGGGCCCGAGGTGCCCGAGTCACGTCGCACGTGACTGCAGCACGAAGGTGTCTGACGACGGCTTGAGAGGTCTCATCAGCCATGCCGGCCGGCGCGTGCCGTCAGGGGAGTGGCTTCCGGCCGGGCGGGCCATTGCGAGCCACTCAAGGTAGGCGGCTCGTGATTTCCCTGTGTCTACGGCGATGTCGCCGTGCCGGTCGCCTGGCGCTGCTTTGGTCACCCGGACGGCCTGGTGCCAACAGTGCATTCCCGATATCGGGTCGGGGTGCACTTCGAAGGTGAGGTTCTGGTGGACGCCCGTTTCCGACCACCAGATGCGCATCGTGTCAGGGTCCGACGACTTGTACGGGGCGACAGTCTTGCGCTGGGTGAGGCTCCAGTCTGATCCGTCACGGCCGAGATCTACGGTCGCCATCATTCCCCCGGATCGAACGTCGTCGTGTCCGATCAGCTTCCAGCGGCCCATGTGATGGCTGCAGGCGACGACACCCGGTCGGATGCCCTCCGTTATCCATGCTTTCGCTACGAAGTAGCCGATATGGGTGCTGACACGAACCAGGTCCCCGGTCTCGGATATCCCGAGGCGTTCCGCGTCTTTCGGGTGTATCCACACGGGGTTTGTGTGCGACAGCTCGTCGAGCCATTTACTGTTGGCCGAACGGGTGTGGATCTGCGTCGGCAACCTGAAGGTGGAGAGCAGCACCATCTCGTCTTCGCCGAGTCTGTCGGGGTGCACGTGGGACTTGATGTAGCCGGGAGTCGCGTGCTCCGGCCAGCCCCAGCCGGCAATCGTCGACGAGTAGAACTCCAGACGGCCCGACGGGGTCGGCAACCCTCGACGGACGGTCCCGTCGACCATGACACCGACCGCGCGTCGCCCGGAATCATCGGGTGGCGGACTTCCCATCGGCACGATATTGGAGTCGGCAGGCTTCGGCGTCGCAGTGTACACACGACCGAACGGGCCAACCACCACGTCGGATAGCTCGTCTTTTGGGACTTCCTCCGAATAGACCGGACCCCTACCCTTCGAAATCTCGAACGCTCCGTAGCGGCGCATGTAGCCGAGCGGCGTCAGCCCTTCGGCTGCGGCGACCTCGGGCAGGCCGGGAACAGAGTTCTCGAACATCCACCCGTAGTACTCGTCGACGGTGAGTTTGCTCCCCGGGCTCGACTTCGACTCGTAGTATTGGCGTATGCCGAGGGTGCCGTCCGGATCTATCCGCCACGACAGCTCGATGTAGAACTCGTTCTCCTCCCAGACCTCCCCGGGATTAACCTGGCGGGTGTCGGTGATCGACTCTCCGAGCCGTTCCCGGGCCGCTCTCAGCACCGGCTGGCGGAAGCCGACCCACTGCCCGTCGTACTGCTCGTAGGAGTGCGTGTCGTGGCGTTCGGAAGCATGGCCCATCGGCAGGACCCAATCCGCGAAGTACGCCGACTCGTTCCAGGTGGGGGTAAGCGCCACATAGCAGCCGACCAGGTCGGGGTCGCTCAGCGCCTCCACCCATGTCATGCCGTCAGGGTTGGTCCAAACAGGGTTGTAGACCCTCGTGAAATAGGTGTCGAGCCGGCCACGACCCTCCTTTAGGAAATGCGGGAGCAGGAAGCTCAACTCGTTTTGGGCGAGGGGGTATTCCACCGGCCATGACAACTCCTGCCAGACCTTCGGATGCGGCGGTGTGTGGATGGGTTTCGGCACGAATTTGTTGTACGCGTTAGGGAACGTCCCGCCGGGGGTCGCTACGGCCCCGAGGAGCGTAGCGATGAAGAACAAAGTTCGGCTCACCTGCCACCCGCCGAGGTTGGAGGCCGCCGCCGAACGCCACGAGTGGCAGGAGAAGGCCGTCCCGGCTTCGGCGACAACCTCTGCTACTTCCGCGAGGACAGCGGAGTCGATACCCGATTCGCCGGCCGCGTAGTCGAAAGTGTAGTGGT
>JAKAZH010000022.1 GCA_021815935.1 Actinomycetes bacterium | reverse complement strand
GGTGGCCCTGTAGCGGTTGGAGAACTCAAGTGTGAGTTGCAAGGCAACGATCGCAAGGACTGAGGCGACGACAAGCGCGTGAAAGCCTGCGAGCTTCCCGACGGTGCCCATCCGGGGAAGCCGGCGCCTCGAGGTTGTCAGTTGTCACCCGATGAAGGTTTCGCGAGGGTCGTCGTCGAGCTGGAGCTCTCCGGGGAGCTCGTAGCCGGATTCGACGTCGTCGTGGTCGCAGACGGGTCCTGTGACTTTGACGCGGAGTCACCCGACGACGACTTCGCTGTCGTCGTCGGTGAAGCCGTCCCCGCGCCAACGTCACTGGTCGCGCCGGTAGTCGGAGGGCTACTCTGCGGAGCAACCTGCACGACTGCCTGGCTCGGCTGCACCACCTCGGGTGTCTCCTGCGAGGTAGTTGGTGTCGTGCTGACGCTCGTGCGGGTCGCGGTTTCTGGTGTCGCGGCGGGTGTGAGGACTTGGTTGGATGCGGTCGCCGAAACGGCCCCGGACGCGGTAGGCAGCGGCGAGCCCCCGTGCCTCTGAGCGAGGTAGGAGGGGACCGTCGTCGACGGTGCTGGAGCAGTGGTGACGCCCGCCGACGCCGACGCTGGCGTCACAAGGTTGAGAGGTCCCGGCAGCGGGCCTGAGGCCAGCTTGAGAGTTGCGCCGGCGATTGCTGCGGCGCTTCCGGCGAATATGAGGAATCCTACATAAAGCCCGGGTAGCCCCCGCAGACGCCGGGCCAGCGACGCAAGCACCGTCGAGCCGTGTCGAGTTGGCAAAATACCTCCTCCTTTCTCAGTCGAGGGATATTTCGGTCGTACGGGCGGTCCAACGCAGCGGTGGCCACACTACCGGGTAGAACGCCATAGGTGTGCCGCGGCCCACCCCGTACACGCTCAGGCCGGCGGCGCCCCACGAATCGAGGGCGCATACCCCGGCGGCGTCGAGAACTACGTCGCCCGACATGAGACGAGCGACCTCGCCGGGATCGAGGTTGCGGTACTCCGCCGAGTCGACGGCGATGACGACTGCGTCTGCTTGTTCGAGCGCTTCGCTTGCCCGGTGCACGCGCTCCACCCCATTGGGCGTCGAGCCACTCTGAGCGAGAGGATCGTAGGCGCGCACAGTAGCCCCGGAGGCGATCAGGTCCTCAGCTATCTGGATGCTCGGGGAGTCGCGTACGTCGTCCGTCCCGTCCTTGAAGGCGAGCCCCAGGAGTCCGATCCGCTTGCCTTGCAGGGATCCGATCACCAGCTCAAGTCTGCGCGCAACACTTCGCCGGGCGAAGGCGTTCTGCTCTTCGGCGGCGCTGGCGAGAGCAGTTCGAGTGCCGGCCGACTCGCCGAGGGCTACGAATCCCGAGACGTCTTTAGGCAGGCACGAGCCTCCATAGCCTGGCCCTGGCCTGAGGAACTGCCGACCGATCCGGATATCCGAGCCGACGCCTTCCAACACGTTCATGGCGTTCGTCCCTAAGGCATCGCAGAGCTGCGCCACCTCGTTCGCGAAAGATATCTTGATCGCAAGGAACGTGTTCGCGGCGTACTTGACGAGCTCGGCGCCCCGCCGGTCACATCGCACGACGGGACTCGCCGACGGGTAGAGGCTGGCGACGAGATCGATTACCTGCGGATCCTCCGCCCCTATTACGACGCGGTCGGGGTAGAGGAAGTCTTCGACGGCGCGCGACTCGCGGAGAAACTCCGGGCTTGACGCAACCCGGATCCGCACACCCGGGGGAACCTCTTCTGCGCAGATGAGCTCGATTGCTTCGCACGATCCCGGCGGAACGGTGCTCTTCACTACCACGACGAGATCGTCGGTTGCCGCCCGGGCAACCTGGCGGCCTGCCTCCGCGAGCTGACTGAGGTCAGGCTCGCCGTCGGCCCTCGGTGGTGTGCCAACGCAGAGCAGGACGATTCGTGCCGTGCCGAGACCGGAGGCGACGTCGGCCGCCCAGCGCAGCCGGCCGTTGGCGACACCCTCGCCGACAAGCTCCGAAAGCCCCGGCTCGTGGATCGGGATTCCACCGTCTTCGAGGACCTGGAGGCGAAGAGGGCTAGCCTCCACGCAGGTGACGACATGGCCGAGGTGTGCGAGGCAAGCGGCGGCCGTCAGGCCCACATAGCCCGCCCCGACGACGCAAACTTCGTGGCCGGAGCTGACTCCGCCGCCCCCGATCGTCGGCGGTTCAGTCACCGGCGGCTCCTGTGGACGCGAGGTGGAGTGTGTTGTAGGCGGAGCCTGATTCGATGAGGTCGCTGTGGGTTCCATGTTCGATGATCCTTCCGGTGTCCATAACGGTGATTGCGTCGACGTCGCGCACTGCGAGGAGGTGGTGCGTGACCATAAGCGTGGTACGCCCTTCGCTCAGACGGGCGAATGCCTCGACTACCACAGACTGTGTGGAGGCATCCATGCCTGTGGTGGGTTCGTCGAGGAGTATCAGGCGGCCGCCGCGGGCCATGGCCCGGGCGACGGCTATGCACTGGCGCTGGCCGCCCGACAGGGCCGATCCCGCCTCGCCGACCGGGGTGTCGTATCCGTCGCGCAGGCTAGCCAACAGCTCGTGGACTCCTGCAGCCCGGGCTGCGGCGATCGCTTCGCCCCGGGTGGTCAGGTCGGACCCGTAGGCGATGTTCTCCCATACGGTGGGCCGAAGTAGGACCGTCTCTTGCGGCACGAAGGAAATCTGTCGTCGAAGCCACTGCAGGTCCAACGACCGGACGTCGGCTCCGTCGAAGCGGACGCAGCCGGAGTCGGGGTCAGCGAAGCGCAAGGCGAGCCGGAGAAGCGTACTCTTGCCGGATCCGGTGGCGCCGACGATGGCGTGACGGCTCCCGGCGTCGACGCTTAGGTCGATCCTCTCAAGAAACGACGGCTTACCCGGGTAGGAGTACGAGACAGCCTCGAATGCGAGCTTTCCACGCACTTTCGACGGCAGAAGTGGATGCTCGGGAGCGGACGGTTCGTCGTGTGTGTGCAGAACTTCGAGGACCCGCTCGGCGGACGCTTGGCCGCGCCCCATCGTCCCGGCGAGCTTCGCAAGTTGACGGACCGGCGTATACATGCTGCGGAAGTAGGCGCTGAAAAGCAGCAGATCCCCAGGCGTTAATCTCCCCGCTATGACTTCCCGCCCGCCGAGGAGTACCACGGCGGCTGTCGATACTGTCATCACGAATGTCACTAGCGGCGTGAAGCGCGACTGGAGCACAACGGCGAGCCGGCTTGCTTGGAGAGCTTCCAACGCACTCGCCCGGTAGCGTTCGACTTCGTCGCTCTCAGCGCCCGAGGCCTGTACGACGGCAAGGCCGACGAGTACGTGCTGGGCCGTCGAGCTGGACGCGCCCTCCGCTCGGCGCGCGGTGCGTTGAGCCTGCTTGATTGTCGACAGGTAGTGTCGAACCATCAGCATCAAGATCGGGAACACGCACAGCGCTAGAATGCTGAACTGCCAGTCGACCACCATCATGATCACGAGCATGCCGACCACCGTCAACGCGTTCTCCGCCACAACCGGCGCCACGTTGACGACGGCGCTCTGCATCGCTTGGGCGTCTCCGCCAAGGCGGGCGAGCAGGTCTCCCACCGGCCGGTTCGTGTAGAACCGACGGGACTGGCGGACGAGGTGCGCGAAAAGGCGACAGCGTAGGTCGACGACGACGCTCTGGCCTGCGCCCGCGAGAAGTGCAGCCGCAGCGTATGAGCACATTCCAAGCAGCGCGGCTATTCCCACCATGAGGGCGCAGAGACTGTACAGAAGCGCAAGCCGGGTGCTTGGCAACCAGCGCAGCTCCCACGCAAGCGGGTGGGTGGCGAGGACGTTGTCGAAGACCAACTTGAGCGGGACGGGGGCAAGCCACTGAAGTACCGCGCGCAGGACAGAGAAGGCGAGCCCGCCGATCAGAGGCGCTCGAACGCTTGCAAGGTCCAGCTCCCATGACAGCGGAGCCAAGCGGCGGGTCAAATGGAGCTTCGATCGGGCGTGTCGGTCCGCGAGGCGATTCCAACGCCGGCATTCTCGATCTTGTCGCTAGCGGTGGCCATCTCCCCGAGAACGGCGTCGGCGACGCTTGACCAGCTAGAGCGCTCCACGGCGCGGGCCCTGGCGGTGGCCCCAAGAAGCCGACGTGTCTCGGGTTCGGCCGCAAGGCGCTGAAGGGACCGTGCCAGGGACGCAGAGTCGCCGGGGGTGACCAAGACGCCGGCGGATCCCAGCAGATCTCGGATCGGCGGGAAGTCCGACGCAACGACTGCGCGCCCGGCTGCCATGGCCTCCACCACCTTCAGGGGCGAAAAGTAGAAGAAGTCGTTTGCGGAGTACGGCGCAACCGAGATGTCCATCGCGGCGATGTGCTCTGCTACCCGCGAAAGTTCGACCGCTCCGGTCATCACGGCGTTAACTTGGGGTGCCAATCGGCTGACGGACTTGGAAAGTCGGTCGTGCTCGGGGCCCTCACCCACGATCAGCAATCCGAGCTGCATCGTCTGACCGAGCAGCGAGACGGCTTCGATGAGCACGTCCACACCGTGCCAAGGCTTGAGGCTCCCGATGAAGCCGACCACCGGAGTGGACTTCGCGAAGCCGAGCCGGCTTCTGGTTATAGGCGCAAGAAATGACAATAGGTTCGGGTCCAAGCCCTCTATGTCAGCCCCGTTGGGGATGACTCTCGCCCGGCTGGCTCCCATGTCGAGCGCCCAGCGCGCAAGTGGCTCGGAAACGGCGACTACGCTAGCTCCTTTCAGCGAATCGGACTCAGCCTGGCGGGCGGCGCTCTCGAGGTTCAGCCCGAAATGCCGTTTCCGCTCCTCGGCTATCGGCGCGTTCACTTCGACCAAACGCGCCACACCGAGGTTGTCTGCGAGCTGTGATCCGCGGCCAGCAAAGAGGCTGAGCCGCTCGATGATGCAGCGCGGCTCGCGAAACGACAAGAGACGCTCCACGTGGTCGAAGTAGGAGTTCGCGGCGCTAATACGCGAAGCGTCTGCCTCCTGACCCGACGATACGCTACCTACGTCGATCGGCACCACGCGGACTGACTCCGAGCCGCGGGCCGTCATCGGGCCCGCGACCCGAGCGGCGTAGAGAGTGACGTCCACGCCGCGACGCGCGAGCGCGGCGCAAAGCGACTCGACATGCACGGACGCGCCTTTCGATCCCCCGACGGGAATACCAGGATCGGGGAGGAGATATGCCACTTCCAGCCCAGCATGTTCGTGGCGGATCACCGGAGCTGACCTGACGCTACGGGCACTCGTCTGTCGGCGAGGGCCGCAGTCTCGGTGCCGCAACTCCTTCCGAGAAGCTCCGCTACGGGGGCGATGCACGACGTCCGTGACAAATTTACCGACACGTACGCTCTGGCGCTCGCTGCCAGGCGCGCTCTCAGACCGGGATCACCCGCCAAATCGCGCAACGCTGCCGCCAGCGCACCCGGGTTACCAGCCGGCACGAGGATCCCAGACTTCGCATGGTCGATCACTTCTGGGATTCCCGCGACTGAGGTCGCGATGACCGGCAGGCCACATGCCATTGCTTCGAGGACGACGTTGGGGATCCCGTCGCGGTCCCCGTTGGAGGTCACGACGCTCGCTTGGACCATCACGTCTGCACGGTGGTATTCGCCAATGATCTCGTCTTGGGTCAAAGTGCCGGTAAAAGTGACGTGGCTGCAGAGATCCAGGGCGGCCGCCTGAGACTCCAGCTCGTCGCGCAACTCTCCACCTCCTACGATCCGGCACTCGAACGGCTCTCCGAGATCTCGTAGGGCACCGAGGGCGTCGATGAGAGTCGAGTATCCCTTCTTGGGAACGAGCCTCCCGACAGCAAGGACGCGAAGGTGTTCCTGGGACGTCGCGTCGATTGCGTCGTCGGACGGCGCGAAGCGCGCCGTGTCGACTCCATGTGGCGCATAGACGACGTTCGGGGCTCGCAATCCGGCGTCCTTCGGTACGTACGCTTCGGCCACGCGGTTCAGTTCGTCGGCAGCGCTTTGCGAGCACGCGAGGACGAACTCGGCGGCCGAGGCCTTGATCGCGAGAATGTCCGGGCTTGAAAGGTAGAGGTCTTTGGCGTGTGCCGCGAAGGAGAAGGTCCGACCAGTTAGAAGGGACACAAAATGTGCAATGCTTGCTGGTCCGTGGGCGAACGCTGCGTGGATGTGGGTCGCACTGACGCGGTCCATCTCCGCCGCCATCAATCCTGCCTCCAGCAGGTGGCGGAGCGTCGCACGACTCCTTCTCTTCGCGAGGACGTGGCCGACGACTGCGATCCAGCGGAGAGGGTGACGGCGCAAAAGGCGGGCGTGGGCGAGGAGGAAACGCCCGTTGTCTTTGAGCGAAACCCGGAAGCTCGTCCCGCTTCGAAGGTATGTGACGGGGCTCGACACGCGGGCGACCCCTGCTTGTACTGCCCGCTCAGCGGGGTTTGCTATCGCAAAAAGTCGCAGGGGTACACCCGCTGCTTCCACCCCGAGGATTTCGTCGAGGATGAACGTCTCGGACAGTCTCGGGAATCGCTTCGTCAGGTAGCAGACCGTCGGAGCGGGCGGGACCTGCTGCGGTTTGTGGGCGGGGATCGGTTTCGTCATTCGAGTAGGGGTTATGCGGGGATGCGGGCAAGTGGACGGAGGTCCATCCCGCCGACCAGGCGGCGGAGGTGGGCGACGACTTTGACTGCACCGCCCAGGTCGAGCCCGGCCCGGCTCCAACCGGCGGACGCCCCGCGTAGGACCCGTGGCAGGGTCGAGGCGAGCTGGGCGCTGTCGTCGACCACTTCGACCAGTCCGCGCTCTGCGAAAGCGTTGGCTCTCAGCAGCTGCTCTAGTCGTGGTGTCCGGCGCGGTACGACGATCGTCGGCACCCCTAGGCCGACCAGCTCGCAAAGGCTGTTGTAGCCTCCGCGAGACACTACCGCCGCTGCGCGAGCGGCGACGGTGGTTGGCTCGGCGAGGTGCTCGACGATGGAGACGTCCCTCAGTTCGTCCGTGGCGTAGCGTAGACGCTTCCGGTCGTTTGGTGACATGAGGGGACCGGTGCACAAAACGGAGGCGATCCCGATCGAGGTGGCCGCCACAGCTGTGTCGATCAGTACCTCGACTCCGTCGCCGCCGCCACCGATCATGCCCAGAACGAACGGCCTCCCGTCGGGTACTTCGCTTGGTAGGGCATCCGAGCGTTGCGCCGGGGTCGTCACGTATCCGCAGTACTCGATCCGATCGGCGAGTGACTCTGGCAGGTTGTACAGCTTCGCGACGTCGAACATGTCGCGTTCGCCGTAGACCATCACCGAGTCGTACACGTCTTCGAGCGTCGCGTAAACGTCTTCCGCTCTCCACGTCGAGACCACTCGCGAAGACTCGTCGAGTATGTCCCTCAAGCCGAGGGTCAACATCGTGGGCGAGCCGCTACGTCTGATGTGGTCGAACACGGGAAGCAACTCGCCTTTCATTCCGTGAGGCGCGTGATCGACGAGCATCACGTCCGGTTTCCAGCGCGACACCACGTCGAGCAGCACAGCGGAGCGCGCGCGTCTGACAAGTGAAATGCCGAGCGAAGCCTCCATGGGACGGTATTCGCCCTGAGGTGTTTTTGTGACCGGCGGCAGCATTACCGTCGCCAGACCGTTCGGTAGCGGGACCCGTCCGATTGCCGTCGAGCCCGTGGCGAGGACCACACGCGGCGGCTTGGGCAGACATAGCAGCTCCCGTGCGATCGAAAGGTTCCTGCGGAGATGTCCGAGACCGTACGTGTCGTGGGAGTAGAGCAGCACCCGCCGCAAGGACCTTGCGCTTGTCATACCGGCACCCCGACTTTCTGTTCGAGGCGCTCTCGAAGCCAGGCAACCTGGCTTTCGTAGCCAACTTCGAATGGCACGAGAGGAGTGAATCGCAGCAGCCTGCGGGCACGAGTCAAGTCCGCTGACGTTACCCTCACGTCGCCTCGGGCGAAGGGCTGCTCGTCGATGAGCAGCTCGGCCCCGGTCAGTCTCGCGAGAATCGCCAGGACGTCACGGATGCTCACGTCGCTGCCTCCTCCGATGTTGACGGCGAGGCCGGCGACGTCGCCGTCTGCAGCGGCGATTGTCGCCGCCACCACGTCGGTGACATACGTGAAGTCCCGGCGTTGGCTTCCGTCGCCAAGGAGCCTTATCGGCTGCCCGGTCAGGGCCGCCTCGGCGAAAAGGCGGAGACCCATGTCTGGACGTTGGCCCGGTCCGAAGACCGTGAAGTAGCGCAGCGCCGTGGTTTCGATACCCCGGTCGTCTGCTTCGAGGCAGGCCTTCTCGGCTTCGAGTTTGCTTTTACCGTACGGCGAGATGGGAACAAGTGGCCCATCCTCGCGAAACGGCACAGCGCCGTCCCCGTAGACCGACGACGACGATGCGTACACGAGACGTCTCACGCCCGCCCTGCGAGTGGCGGCGAGCAGGCGCTCCGTCGCTACGACATTGTCCCGGATGTAAAGCGCTTCCGAAGTGAAGCTCGCTCGTACCCCGGCGCGACCGGCAAGGTGGAAGACGACTTCCACCCCGTTCAAATGGGTGTCGAGGGCCATGTCCGCCATGTTGCCGACGACGAGGGTCATCCCCGCCAGGCGGGCCAGGGAAGCGGCACGCATGATCTTCTCCACAGGGTCGTAGCTGTCGGTGAAGCCGTCGATACCTGTGACGCTCCAACCGTCGCGAAGCAACGCCCGACAGACCTGGCTTCCGATGAATCCAGCGGCTCCGGTCACCAAGGCACGACGCCCGACGTTGCCGAGTGCAGCGTCGATCCCCGCGGGGACCTGGGAATCTTCTGTCACTAGATGACCTTTCCTGCTCCGGCTCGGCGACCCGCTCGGGGCTCGCATTGGGCTTACGGAGACAGTGTCGGCGTCGCGGGTGACGCTTCGATGAGGTCCCGATTAGAAAAGACTCATGTCCTGGCGCGGCCCGCACCGGCAGGTCCTTGTGCTGCGAGGGTCGCCTCCCAGGAACGCTGGTACCAGCCGCCTGCCTCGACGAGGTCCTCATGTGTGCCGTCTTCGACGATTCGCCCCGCGCTGACGACGACGATCCGATCCATCGAACGTGCGGTGGAGAGCCGGTGGGCGATCACCAAAGTGGTTCTTCCCGACGTTACAGTGTCGAGTCCGGCCTGTACTCGATGCTCGGCTTGCGGATCCAGGTTCGCAGTCGCCTCGTCCAGGAGCAGTATCGCCGGGTCGACGATGAGGGCGCGCGCCAGGCAGACGAGCTGAAGCTCTCCCGCCGAAAGCGAACGGCCTCTTTTTCCGACGACGTGGTCGTATCCGCCCGGAAGCGCTTCGATGATCTCGTGGGCACCGACCGCCCGGGCGGCAACGGAGATCTCCTTGCGGGTGGCGAGTGGACGTCCGAAGGCGATGTTCTCGGCGATAGACGCAGTGAAGAGGAACGGCTCCTGGGGCACGTATCCGAGTTTCGAGCGGACATCGCGCAGGTCGAGGTTTCGCAAGTTGTCGCCATCCAAACTGACCGAACCGTGGGAAGGGTCATGGAAGCGGGCAACCAGCTTCAGAAGCGTCGATTTTCCCGCCCCGGTTTCACCGACGAGCGCCACGTGCTCTCCGGGAGCCACGTCGAGATCGACATCGGTCAGAGCGTTGCGCCGCGACGCCTGGTAGCGAAACGAGACGGAACGAAGCTCCAAATGACCGCGGGCGCCAGCCCGTGCCGGGCCGATGCTCGGAGACGGCGAGCCCTCGGCGCCGACTTGCCGCAGGACAATGTCGGGGCTCGAAGTCCTCGCAGCGGCGGGAGGCGAGGTGACCGAGGGCTCCTCGGCGAGGACGGAGTTGATCTTGCGCGCTCCGGCTAGGGCGCGCTGATAGGAGTCGAAGGTCTGCGCGAGTTGCTGGACGGGGGAGAACAGCTGCGTGACGTAGAGGATGAACGCTACGAGTGCTCCGATGGCGAGGCGATGACTTACGACCAGGCCTGAGCCAACCCACAACACCAGAACCGTAGAGATTGCTGACAGGAGGTCGGACAGCGCTACGTACGTGGCTTGCACCCCGAGTGCGCTGAGGCTCGCCTCGCGGTAGGCGACCCCGATCGAAGCGAAAGTGGAGAGGCCGGCGTGTTCACGGCCCAAGGCTTGCACGACACGGACACCCGAAATGCTCTCCTGGAGGTGGGTGTTGACAGCTGCGACGGCGTCGCGTTGGCGGTCGTAGGCGCTAGCCGAGCGGGACCGGTAGACGACGGTTGCGGCGATAAGCAGTGGAAACACCGCCAGGGCTACGAGGGCGAGCTTCACATCCATGACGAATACGATCACGGTGATGCCGGCGAAGCTCGCGAGGCTGACCAGGGCGTTGACCAGGCCGTTTTGGAGCAGCTGCGACAGGGCGGCTACGTCGTTTGTCGCCCGAGTGACGATCCGGCCGGTCATCTCCTTCTCGTAGAAGTCGATTCCGAGCCGTTGCAGTTGCGCGAAGACCCTGATCCGCAAGCCTAGAAGGATCGACTCCCCGGTCCGGCCGGTCTGCACCGTCTCGGCCCACTGGTCCCACCACGAGACGACAGTCAGCACGAAAAAGGTTGCCGACACGGCCGCGAGAACCCCGATGGAGCGCGCTTGGACCCCGCTGTCGATACCCGTGCGAACCAGCAGCGGGCTCGCTACCCCCGAAAGGGCGTCGAGCGCCACGAGGACGCCGCCTAGAGCCAGTGCCTTCCACCAGGGGCGTAGGAAGCTGCGCAGCTTGAGCGGGCCGGTCGCCTCCGCCTGGGCTGCGACATCCACGCTCGGGACATCCGTGGCGGGTGGAAGTGCAGCTATCCGCTCGCGGATCGCTGCAGGAGGTTGGCCGAGCATAGCCACCCAGCCTTGCCCGCCGCCCGACGTGCCCCGGCCCGCCCGGCCGCCGCCTGCCAAAGGCAGCGGACCTCCGTGGGATCGGGAATGCGGCGCTTCGACGCCACTTATGGCGTTGTCGGCGCCGGCGGAACCTAGGTTGTGCGCGCCGTCCCCGCCGACGTCCATGAAGGTGCGCATCCAGCCCGAACGTGCAGCGACGTCGGCCGGCGTACCGTCGTCGGTGAGCCGGCCGTCGCTTAGAAGCGCCACTCTGTCGACAAGACCGAGCACGGACGGCCGTTGGGATGTGACGACGATCGTCGGCTGGGGCTCGAGGCTTCTTATCGCCGAAAGGATCAACGACTCGGTGTGAGGGTCGACAGCCGAGGTGGCGTTGTCCAGTACCAGCAGCCGAGGCTGCGCGAGGAGGGTTCGCGCCAGCGCGAGGCGCTGGCGTTGCCCGCCCGACAGGGTGATGCCACCTTCGCCCACCACGGTCTCGTAGCCGTCGGGTAACGCGTCGACGAAGATATCGGCCTGAGCGAGAAGGCACGCGGCTGCCACATCGGAGTGACTCGCATCAGGGCGACCGAACCTGATGTTGTCCTCGATCGACAAGCCGAACAGGAAGCTGTCCTCGAAGACCATCCCTACCTGCGAGCGAAGCGATCGCAGGGTCACGTCGGCGATGTCGATACCGTCTACGCGCACGCTTCCGGCGCTCGGGTCGTACATCCGACCCAACAGGTTGCACAGGCTCGACTTTCCTGAACCCGACGGGCCTATCACAGCGACTGCTTCGCCCGGCTTCAAATGAAGGCTGACCTCGTCCAGGACGGCCCGGCCGTCAGCGTACGAGACGGTGACGGAGTCCAGGTCGACGGCCCCGGATATTGGAGGTAGATCGAAGGCGTCCGGCCGTTCGACCATGCCGGGCTGCAAGTCGAGGATCTCCGAGATCCGCTCGACCCCCGCCCTGGCCTGCTGGCCGACCGTAAGGATTCCCGCCAGCATCCGGGCGGGTGCGGCGAGCTGCGTCATGTAGGTGGCGAAAGCCACGAACGTCCCGATCGAGATTCTCCCATGGATTGCAAGCCACCCGCCGAGGGCAAGAACGCCGAGCTGGCCGAACGAAGGGATCGATTGGAGCTCGGCGGTCATCCGGGCCCTGAGGCGGATGTTGCGAAGCCGCGACGCGTAAAGCCTGCTCGCTGCGTCGGAGAAACGCCGGACTTCCATGTCCTCACGGGCGAAGGCTTTGACGACGCGAACCCCCGATACCGACTCCTCAACGAAGCTCGTCACGTCGGCCTCGTGGCTTTGGGCATCCCAACTGGAAGGAAAGACGCTGTGGCGGAGGCTGCGAGCCGAGCGGAACGTAGCCAACGGCACCACGAGAGCCACGCCGAACAACGGGAGGTTGAGAAACGCCATCACCACCAGCGAGATCACCGCCTGGAGCAGGCTGCCGAGCACCATCGGACCCCAGGCGAGTAGCTGCTGTATCAGCCCGAGATCGCTGTTGGCCCGCGAAACCAGCTGCCCCGTCTGCAGCCCGTCGTGCACGGACATGTCCAAAGCGAGAAGATGCTCGTAGATTGCGTTGCGGGCGTCCAGCTGGACGTCGAAGCTCACCCTGCCCCCTACGAAGCGGCGGATGAGAGACGCGGCGAATCGAAGGACCCCGACTCCTATCATTGCGACCAGGACCGCGCCGACTGCACCGTTTCCGCGGATGTCGTCGTCGATCACGGAGCGCTGCAGGACTGGGATGGCCGCCAGAGCTCCCATCGACAGCCCCGAGGCGAGCAGGCTCACTGCGATCTTTGTCTTGTGTGGTGAGAGGAAGCGGCTCGCCTGCGTGCGCCACGGCGTAGTGGCGGTCGGATCCATCAGTCCATTATGGGGGCCCACGCTGGACAAGGCGGGCGACCGGCCGCCCGGTAAGGAAGCGTTGCGGGCCGGCTGCAAGTCGACCGGTCGGCTCCAGTCGGCTAGAACATCAAGATTGTGAAGGAAGTGACACCGGCGATAGTGGGAGCAGCCCAGGTGGTGCAGCGACCCGGCGGGACAGAGCTCGGTTCTGCCAAGGGTCCCGTCGAGCTTATGGTCGAGGCGGCCGTGTCGGCAGCCGACGATGCGGGTGCCCCGTCGTTGCTTCGCCGCCTTGATTGGATCGGGGTAGCCGGCGGCTGGTTTCGTTACCGCAACCCGGGGCAGCTCGTGGCTGGTCAGCTTGGCTCGCCGGACGCACGAACTGCCCTCGGTTCGGTGTCTGGCACCGGACCCCAGGAACTTCTGGCGTTCGCCGCCGCCAGTATCGCGAGGGGCGAGATTTCCGTCGCGCTTGTCGTCGGTGGAGAGGCCCGGTGGTCGCATCAACGTTTGAGGAAAGCCGGCCTTGAGCCGTCCTGGAACACCGATCCTGGCGACGGTGACCCGGAGACTTTCGGAGCTTTCCCGAACGAGATGCTCGCCGAGATGGCGACTGTCGGCCCGCCTACACACGCTTATGCGCTGATCGAGGACAGCCTGCGAAGCGCTAACGGTGAGAGCGTCGAAAGGCAAAGGGATCGAATCTGCGAGCTGTGGTCGCGTTTCAGCAGGGTCGCGGCAGGCAACCCGTGGGCGTGGCAACCGTCGGCCTTGACTGCGAGGGAAGTTCGCTCGGAGTCGGCGGCGAACCGGATGATCGCGTTCCCGTACACGAAATCGCTGGTAGCGAACAACACAGTCGACATGGCGTCCGCGGTCCTGCTCTGCGACGCAGACACAGCCCGCTCCGCCGGTATCGCGTCGGAACGGATCGTCTTTCCGCTGGTGGTCGCGGCGGCCCACGACACATGGCGCCTCGCCAACAGGGAATGTCTCCACCGTTGCCCCGCCCTTGAAGCTTGCGGAGCGGCAGCGTTCGGTCACCTCGGCGTCGGCCCCGACGACGTCGCCAGCGTGGACCTGTACGCGTGCTTTCCGTCGATCGTAGAGATCTCAGCGAAAGCCTTGGGATTTTCCCTCGAAAGGCCTCTCACCGTGACGGGTGGTCTGGGCTTCGCCGGAGCACCGGTCGGCAACTCGGTCGGTCATTCAATAGCGGCGATGGTCTCTCAGGTCCGCGGCGGCGGATACGGCCTGATCCACGGTAACGGAGGCGTCGCTACCAAACACAACGTCGGTGTCTACAGCGATCGGCCGCTTTCGGCGTTCGAGTACCTAGACGTACAGGACCGGGTGGTGTCTCTTGAGACGCCGGAGCTGCCAGCCGACTTCGCCGGGAATGTCCGGGTCGAAGCGGCGACGGTCGTATTCGATCGCAGCGGCCCGTCCCACGTCCTGGCAGCGGTCTTGGACGGCGATGCCCGAAGGGGTTGGGCGAGGTCAACGTCGGAACAGATGATCGACGCAGCGCTAGAAGAGGGAATAGCCGGCAACGTCGGCATCAGGACCGCCGACGGGACTTTGAGCCTCTAGCGTCAGGTGGCGTTCTCGGAGCCGGCCAGCGGTCGGACGGGGACTGTCGCGGTGTCACGGCCTGACCGCAGGATCCTCCCCGGCCGTGCGTCGCTGAACGCCCCGTCTTCTACGATCACCTCGCCTGCCACGACGACCTCGTGGATCCCCACCGAGCCCCCGAAGACGCGACCAGCACCGCCTGGAAGGTCGTAGCGGGTCGACACAGGCGACGGTCCTATCCGCTCAGGGTCGAAGACGACCAGGTCGGACCAAGCGCCTTCGGATATCACGCCCCGTCCCTTCAGACCGTAAAGCCCCGCGGGGCCACCCGTGAGGTGTGACACCGCCTCTTCGAGGCTGAGCAGGCCGTGCTCGCGAACGGCTTTCGCGAGCACGGTGGTCGTGTAGTTGAACGTGTCGATCATGTCGAGGTGGGCACCCGCATCCGACGCGCCGACTACCGCCCGGTGGTCCCGCCACACGTCGACACGCCGACGCCACGACTCCACGTCCTGGCCCCGATCCTGGTTCACGATGACGGTCTTCAGCTCGTCGGCTACGACCATGTCGGCGAGAGCGTCCCACGCAGAT
>JAKAZH010000258.1 GCA_021815935.1 Actinomycetes bacterium | reverse complement strand
CTGAAGCACCACAGACACGCCTCCGCGCAGGTCGAGCCCGAGCAGAATCGAGTGGCCTGAGAGAAGGGTCGCAGTGATCGAGCCCGCGGCAACCACGAACACGAACAGGAGCGACCAGATCAGACTCCTTCTCATCTCACTTCCTGGGGGACCCGGGATGCTCCGGCGGGTCCGTCCCCTCGCTCCACTGATCGCCGGCCGCCTCGTCGCCGTCGAGGTCCTCCTCGCCGTCGGAGTCGCCGAGCGCGGAGTCGTCCTCGTCCTCGTCCTCGTCCTCGTCGGACTCGTCGTAGGAGGTGACGTCGGCGCCTACCGGCAGAGGGGGGCTGCCGGCGGACGCGGGACGGGCGCTGACGGCCCTCGGGATGAACGTCATGATCACGCCGGGCGACACCTCCACCGCCACGGACTGGGGTGTCACCTCGACGACCGTGCCGAAGATGCCGCCGGCGGTCATCACGGCGTCACCGACTCCGACCTGGCGTGCCGCGGCCTGCTGGGCGCGTGCGCGCTTGGAACGCGGCCTTATGAACAGCAGGTATGCGCCGCCGAAAATCAGGATGAGCACCAGGAACGGTGTCAGCGATCCCGACGTAGACGTCGATTTCGCGACTGTTGTCGTGGTCGTGCTCTGCAGCAACGAGGCGAGCAGGATGTGCATTTTGATCAGAACCCTCGGTTAGTGGCCCGCCTTCGGGCTCGCTGGACATTAGCGCAGACCGTCACCGCTCCAGGCTTCATTGGTGTCACGGATCAGGCTTTGAAGGGTGGCTGTTTCGATCGCCGCCCGAATTTTTCTCATGAACCCCATCATCCAGTGCAGGTTGTGGATAGTTATGAGCCGGCCCGCGGTGGGCTCGGCGACGATCAGAAGGTGCCTCACGTATCCTGCGCTGTAACGATCGCACACCGGGCACCCACATTTGTCGTCGAGGGGCCCGCCGTCACGGGCGAAACGCTGCGATCGCAGGCGGATACGCCCGTTTTCGCCGAGAGCGACACCGTGTCTGGCCATCCGGGTCGGGGCAACGCAGTCGAACATGTCCACACCGAGCGCTACCGCCTCGACGAGCGATCTCGGGTCGCCTACACCCATCATGTAGCGGGGCCGGTCGGCTGGGAGCTTGGGCAGCGAGGCTGCGAGAGCTTGGAGCATCTCGACCCTCGACTCCCCCACCGACAGGCCGCCGATCGCGTAGCCGTCGAAGCCGATCTCCACGGTGCGTTCCGCGCTCTCGGAGCGAAGGTCCTCCGACACCCCGCCCTGGACGATCCCGAAGAGGCTCTGGTCCTGCCTGCGGTGGGCGTCGCGTGCGATCGCCGCCCACGCAAGGGTGCGTTCCGCCGCGGCGCGCACCACGTCGAGTGGGGCGGGCAGACCGCAACAATGGTCGAGCACCATCTGGATGTCCGCGCCGAGCTGCTCCTGTATCCTTACAGCCGACACAGGGTCGAGTCGGTGCTCGCTGCCGTCGTAGACGGACTTGAAGCTCACCCCGTCGTCATCTACACGGCCGCGTAGCGAGAACACCTGGAATCCGCCGGAGTCGGTCAGCGTGAGGCCCGGCCAGCCCGTGAAACGCCCGACCCCGCCGAGGCTTTCGACGGTTTCGGCACCCGGGCGCATCATCAGGTGATACGTATTCGCGAGGACGACCTCCGGCCCTATCGACTCCAGGTCGCCCGCGTCGAGGAGCTTCACGGCGCCACGGGTTCCGACGGGCATGAAACACGGCGTAGTGAACGACCCGTTCGCCAACCCGACCGTCCCGGTCCGCGCTTTGCCGTCGACGCAGTGCACTTCCATCAGGGCCGGCCTCATGCGATCGTCGTCTGCGACATCGTCTTCGTCACCGGCGTGCGGTGATCATCGCGTCGCCGAAAGAGAGGAAGCGGTAGCCCCGCCGCAGCGCCACGCCGTACACGTCGCGCCATCTGGGACCCATGAACGCCTCCATAAGCACGAGAAGAGTCGAGCGGGGCTGGTGGAAGTTGGTGAGCAGCACGTCCGTGACCGACCAGTCGAAGCCGGGCCGGATGAACAGGCCGCTCTCCCCCGCCAGGTTCCCGCCCGCTGCGGCGCTCTCCAACGCCCGGACAGTCGTAGTGCCGACAGCTAGGACGCGCCCGCCCCGGGAACGGGCGTCGACGCAGGCCTGCCACGTCTCCTCCGGCACGCTGTAGCGTTCGGAGTGCATGTCGTGGTCCTCCGCGCGCGCCACCCGAACCGGTCTGAACGTTCCGAGGCCTACGGCCAGGTCGACCGTGTGCAGGCTCGCTCCGCGGGCGACGATGCCGTCGAGCACGTCCCGGGTGAGGTGCAGCCCGGCCGTCGGAGCCGCGACCGAACCGGGCAGATTTGCGTACACCGTCTGGTAGCGCTCCGGGTCGGCGAGCCTCGCCTTGATGTAGGGCGGCAGTGCCATCTCTCCGCAGCGCTCGAAGACGGCGGCGGGATCGTCGAGGAGTCTCACCCGTCGCCGACCCCCGTCGAGGCGCTCGCCGACTTCGAGGACAGCCTCGGTCTCTGCGTTGCCGTCGTCTGCGCCATGGTCGTTTCTGTCGCCGGCGCCGGCGCCGGGGTTGTGGGCCGGGGCGGCCGGGACGCCGAGGAGGCATCCGGAGGAAAGTTTGCGTCCCGGTCGGACCAGAGCTGACCAGCTTCTGGCGTCGCCGGGTTCGGGGGCGAGGAGCAGGACTTCGGCGTTGGCACCTCCGGGTCTTCTTAGGCGAAGGCGCGCAGGCAGGACCCGGCTGTTGTTGACGACGACGACGTCGCCGGCGCCGACGAGCGAAGGAAGCTCGCGTACCTGGCGGTCCTTGAGGGTGCCGTCAGGGTCGAGGGCATCAAGGAGTCGGGCCGAGTCGCGCGGCTCGAGCGGGACCTGCGCTATCGACGACTCGGGGAGCCGGTATTCGGGTACCTCCACGACTGGCCGCTACACGCCCGGCGA
>JAKAZH010000257.1 GCA_021815935.1 Actinomycetes bacterium | reverse complement strand
TCTTCCCTGCGACCACTCCCGCTGCCTGAGCACCAGCTCGGAGCGCACCTGCGGATGGGCGGCCACGCTGCTCACGGCCCGGGTGACTTCGGGACCGCGGATCTCGATCGTCGCGTCCGCGCCGTTGACCACGACACGCTCGCCGACCTCCAGGTCCATGCGCTTTGCGATCTCTCCCACCCGCTCGGCGTCTTGGGGGTCGACGCCCCTGCGGATCGCCTCGAACGCGACAGCACGGTACATCGCCCCGGTGTCTAAGTAGTCGAAACCCAACCTTTCGGCGACAGCGCGCGCGACCGTCGACTTGCCCGAACCGGCGGGGCCGTCCAGAGCTACGACGTGGGATTCGACGTGCATCTTGCAAAATCCTCCTCGAAGCCGGGGTAGCTCGTCGCCACCGACTCCCAGGCGTCAATTGTGACAGGGGCCGCCGAGCGAAGCGACGCGACCGCCATCGACATCGCCACCCGGTGGTCTCCCTCGGAGTCTACGAACCCGCCTTTCAGCGACCCGCCGGCGCTGCCTTCTACTACCAGCCCGTCCGGCCGGCCCTCCGCTGTAGCGCCGAGCGTTCGCAAAGCTTCGACCGTCGAGTGCACCCGGTCGCTCTCCTTGTGACGCAGCTCGCTGGCGTCAGCGAAGACGGTCACACCCTCCGCGAAGGCCGCAGCTACCGCGAGCACGGGTATCTCGTCGATGAGACAGGGGATCTCGGGTCCGCCGACGGTGGTGGCGACGAGCGGCCCGAAGACTGCCCGTACGTCTCCGATCTGGCTTCGGGCGTCGAAGTCGGCGACCTCCACGTTCGCACCCATCCGCTCCAAGACGGCGAGGAAGCCGGCTCGCTGCGGCCCGAGGTACACGTTCTGCACTGTCAGGTCGCTTCCGGGGGTTATGCACGCGGCGACGATCCAGAACGCGGCCTGGGACGGGTCCCCCGGAACTTCGAAGTCGCACGGCGACAGCGGCCCGGGCGTGACGGTCACGGAACCTTCGCCTACCCGAACCTGCCCGCCCCAAAGCGGGAGCATCTCCTCTGTGTGGACTCTCGTCGGGTGGCTCTCCCGCACTGACGTCTCGCCCTCGGCGGAGAGACCTGCCAGAAGGATCGCTCCTTTGACCTGCGCGCTCGGCACGGGAAGCTCGTAGTCGATCCCGTGCAGATGCCCGCCCCTCACGACCAGCGGCGGGAGGGTCGCGTTGTCCCGCCCGTCCAGCCTTGCGCCCATCGACCTGATCGGCTCGACCACACGGCGCATCGGGCGGCGGGCGATGGACCGGTCGCCTTTCAACACGGTGAGCGCGTCGATCGCCGCCGCCCAGCCGACCATCAGGCGGATGGCTGTGCCCGAGTTTCCGACGTCGATGACGTCGTCGGGTTCCCCGAGCTTCCCGCCTGTCACGGCCCACTCGCCGTTGTTTGCCCCCGGCTCGACCGTCGCACCGAACGAGGCCACGGCCCTCCGGGTGGCCTGCACATCCAAGCCGGCCGAAAGGCCGGTAATGCGCGACGTGCCGGCGGCGAGCGCTCCGAGCAGGAGGGACCGATGCGATATCGACTTGTCGCCCGGAACACGGAGACGGCCGCGCAACGAGGCGCCCTGCGGGCGAAACGTGAGCGAGCTCAACTTCCAACCGGCCTTATCGAGCACTGGAATCCCCGGTCCGCGAGTGCGCGACGTACCGCCTCGGTGGCCGCGCCGTCCACCACCACCACGAGCACACCACGCTCGCCTTCGGCGCTGTGGGCGATCTCGAGGTCCCAGATGTTGACGCCCATCTCGCCGAGAAGCGTCGTGACGCTGGCGAGCACGCCGGGTCGGTCCGTGACGACCACCCGTACCTCGGCTGCGGTCTCCGGCTGTGCGAGGCGTCCCGGAAGGTTCACCCTCGCGCTCCGGGCGTTCTCCAGCATGTCGAGAAGCGCTTCACGGTCGCCGGCGAGTACAACCTGGCGAATCTGCTTCAGCGACCCTTGAAGGCGGTCGAGCACGTCGAGGATCGCGTCGCGGTTCTCGGCGCAGATGTCCGGCCAGATCGCCGATCCGCCGGCAGCAATGCGGGTCATGTCGCGAAAGCCTCCGGCGGCGAGGCGAAGAAGGGTCGCGTTCTCGTCCGCAGCGACCGCAGCGAGGTTCATCAGTGTCGCCGCTGTGAGGTGCGGGACGTGGGATACAAGCGCAACCAGCTGGTCGTGGCGCCACGCTTCGAGCTCCACAACGTTCGCTCCGAGGCCGCTCACGACGCTGCGGACTGTCGCGAACGCGACGGGATCGGTCCCAGGCTCGGGGGTCAGGACCCAGGTGGCGCCGACGAACATGTCGGGATCCGACCCGTCGACTCCGTCCTGTTCGGATCCGGCCATCGGGTGTCCCCCGACGAACCTCGCGTCGGTGACCTTGTCGACGACGACTCGCTTCACGCTCGCGACGTCTGTCACGACCGCTGCCGGGAATTTCTCCAAAGCTTCGAGCGCTACCTCGGCGCACGACGACGGGGGTACAGCGACGAAGACGATCTCGGCGGCAGGGTCGTACCCGCACCGGTCGGCGGAGCCGATCTCGACCGCCCGCCGGCTCCTCGAGTCGTCGATGTCAGCGACAGCGACACTCCAGCCCCTCGCCCGGAGACCGGCGCCGATCGAGCCGCCGATGAGGCCTGCGCCTACGACCTGCGCGATACGGCCGCCCGTGTCGCCCTCGTCGCCTGCATCAACCACGTCGGCGGAGCCTACTATGCCCGCGCTAACCACGGGCTCGGCCCCCGGCGGCACGCTCGAGGCTTCTAACCTCCTCCTGGCTCAACGGGCGGTGCGCCCCTGGAGCGAGTGAAGCCAGCCGGATCGGACCGACCCTGATCCTGACCAGGTGCTTCACCGGATAGCCGACGGCTTCGGCCATGCGTCGAACCTGGCGGTTGCGTCCCTCGTGGATGGTGATCCTGACAAGGTCCGGCTCG
>JAKAZH010000256.1 GCA_021815935.1 Actinomycetes bacterium | reverse complement strand
CAGTGGAGCGACGGGCCCCGCGGCCACCCAGGAGGGCAGAGCAACGGTGGTCTACCTTCATTTTCTTACCCGAACCTGACCTTCTTGACGTTCACCCCCGTCCCGTTCGGACCGCCCAACGGGCAGGCCGTCTACAACATCGTCACCCGCACCTGGTCACTAGAGGCAGCAGCATGAACACAACGAGAAACTTTGGAAAAGAACAGCACCCAGAGGTCCTGGGCCGCACCTGGGGATGGCTGCGCCCCGGCAGCTATCTCCTTGTCACCATGGGCGGCGGCACCCGAGCAGGTGACGGCTTGGAACGGGCGTGGCTGGGTTTGGCGCCGATGTACTGGAGCAACTGGGACGTCACCGACCTCGGGACATCGCTGCGTTTCTACGCTGGCGTGCTCGGCTTCCGGACTCTGTTCGAGCGCCAAGGGGAGAGGTTCGTATATCGCGAACGCGACGGGGTCGAGTTGATGATCCAAGGAGCGACCGGACCGGGACGTCGGTTCCGCACCGCGCCACTTGAGCCTCCCTGCGGTCGGGGCGTGAACTTTCAGTTGCGCGTCGAAGACATCGACGTCGTCCACGCCCGAGCCGTCGACGCCAGCGCCGACATCGTCGTGGCGATGGAGGAGCGCTGGTACCGGGTCGATGTGACCGAGACCGGCGGCCGCTGGCAGACGAAAGGCCCAGTCGAAGCCGGCAACCGCCAGTTCGTTGTCGCCGATCCCGACGGCTACTTGTGGCGTCCCTTCAGCGATCTCGGCAGACGGCCCGTTCGCGACTGATCCAGCGCTCCGGAAGTGGCCGCGACCATCATCGATCCCGCCTCCGCCTCCACCTCCGCCTCCAGCGCCGGCCGGGGGCATGCGGCTGTAGGTCTGCTGGGACGGCACGAGATGGGGAGGTGCTTGAGCACTGCGGCAGCGAGAGACGATGCCGCGGGTGGGAAGTCGGAGAGTGAGAGGGTCGGGTCAATGAGTCACTCGACGAGGTGGCCAACATCATCCACACCACACTGGCCGCTACCGCCCTGGCCCACGCCCGCTCGGGCCCATCCCAGGCCCGATACGTCCTCGACTCATCCCGGGCTGACGCCGGCCGGCACCGCTGTGCCGAGCTGCTGTCCCGCTTCCCGCTCTACCCCCAGATCCAACTGTAGGGGTCACCGGGTCTTGCGCCGTGATCTGGCGGCATCCGACGCTATGGCACCTATCGCTGGCGGCATTGGGGGGCACCCAGCCCTGCCTTTGACTTTCTATGGGACTGATGAGCCGCGGCGAACGGCCCCTCGCCAAAGCGTCGGGGAGATCCTCGCCGCCCGCCGCCGCAACGAGGCCTAGCTCGGGTAACCGCATGTGCGGCTCCGTGGAACGGATCACCGTCGTCAACAATCCTTCCGATCCCTCGGATCGCCGGCGCCGTCCAACCTTTGTCCTTTGGGTCGAGAATCCCGAAGCTAACGGGACCGCATAGCGAGCCCGTTCAGGTCGCCGGGACCGTCAACAGCCTGCCCCAAGCGACCCCTTTCGCTGAACCCAAAGTGGTATAGTTACTATACCGATTGATGGAGTTCGAGTTTGACCCAGACAAGAGTTCAGCGAACGAATCGAAGCACGGAATCAGCTTCACCGCCGCTGAGGCCCTGTGGAACGACCCTCTGCGCGTCGAGGTCCCGGCTCGAACGGTCGACGAGACGCGGTGGCTCGTGATCGGCCAGATCGAGGGAAGGCGCTGGTCTGCCGTGGTTACCTACCGCGACGAGCGGATCAGGCTGATCTCGGTGCGACGTTCACGAGACGAGGAGGTGGCCATCTATGAAAGCTAAGGACCTAGACCGTCGCTTCGACCAGGGCGAGGACATTACAGGCAGTCTCAACCTCGGCGGAGCGCGTCAACCCGGACTGGAACAGCGGCGTGTCAATGTGGATTTCCCGTCCTGGATGATCGACGGCCTGGACCACGAGGCGAAAAGGCTCGGGGTGACGCGCCAGTCGATCATAAAGGTGTGGATCGCCGAACGACTCGAACACCGCGACTCGGCTGTTGCCTGACCGGTTCATCAAAGACCGCAGCGAGCGTCGCGGCGCCCTGACGATCGGGCGGCCGAGAGCGCTCGCAAGCTGCTCGAACGCGACAAGGAGCTGCTCGACCGGCTCGCCCAGTGGCCTGGTACATCAGCCTGGCCGAGTACCTCTGCCTTGCCGGGCAGGTCACCAGTGTGGAGGCTGCCGCGCTGGCCATCGCCGCCCACGACGTCGACGAGGCATGGACCGCTGACTGGCGCCAGGCTCATGCCCGCTTTCCCAGGTAGCCGATCCCAGCGCGACGGTGGACCGGGGGCAAAGAGGTGCAGGACGTCCGATGCAAGGAGGGCCAGTTGCAAGCCGAATAGTCTGGCATTCTGGCGGTGTCCGAGCTTGTCTTCGTCGTCGAAGAGGCGGCCGAGGGAGGCTACCTGGCTCGCGGTACTCCTTCGTCGGCACTTCGGCTACGAGGTCGTCCTGCCCGCGTGTCAGACCCGGCTCACCAACCGGCTCCTAGACGCCCTGTCGAGCGTCTCACTCACCCCGCCTCGCCGCCAAAGTCGCCGCAGAGATCCACACGGCGCTGGCCACCCGGAGAGGGACTGTCCCGACGAGACCGCGATCGGAAAGTCGATCAACGACGAGTCCAAGAGCCGAAGGCAAACGACACGACGCCGCACTCATCTGCCTCCCGCAACGCCGTCCTCGCCACCGACCAGCCTACCAAGCCACGACCGTCGCGCCCACCCGCCCGCCGCCTGATCTTCAAAGCCAGTAGAAACATGGGCCCGAAGAATTTACAAGAACATGGGGACACCCCCCGTGTAGCCGTCGAACTCGTGATGACCGGGTGATGTCCACCATGCAATCGGCCGCCGGATGCAAGCGGAACTCAGCAGCGTTTCGTCCTCACTCACTACACCGGTCTCGCATAAAATCATCGTTT